>JBATDL010000621.1:0-4416 GCA_049663445.1 Candidatus Competibacter sp. | reverse complement strand
TAGGATTGAAAACGGTCTCGATGGCGATCAACGAGAGGGGCTATCCAGCAGTAATGAGACATTTCAACTTTGCGCGATTTGTGACATCTTTACTTTGGAGCGACAATCAATGATCCGTCAGTGCCAGTCACGTCGTCATCCTTAGTTACACTCTGCATTACGCACTTTCCAGTTTTCTATCAAAAGATAAATAATAGATGAATCTAACGACACATGGACAATCATGAATTTATTGATAAGCTTTTGCAAAAGCCATTTAACCCACTCTGGATTATTGTTATATGCAATATTTTAGATGGTCTGAATCTCGGATTGTATAAAAATGATTTCGTAAAGGATGCAATCACACAGTGGCGAAATAATTATCTTATACAAAAAAATGCTCACCCAACTATAGAAGAAGATAAACATCTACAAACAGCCCTTGATATGCTGAGTATTTTCTTACCAAGTTCCGGCACTGGATTGTCTAAATTTGATGCCCGTATAAAATGTTATTCACCATTAACCAAAGCTATAAATAGCTACGCTCATGCAATGAATGCATTTAGCTTTATTCTTAGAGTGTTACATCATGATGATCGAGATAATTTGATAGCTGATGGAGCACTTGGCATAGGAAAAAAATGTTTTATCGAAGATTCTATACCACCAGTTCGTATCCAACCCGATGCTGGCATAGGAAGAAAAGGAGGCGTCGTTTTCCTAACTTCTTTCACAGATGTTGCTAATTTGTTATCCAACACTACTAAGGCTGATGATATTAGAGACAAAGTAGGTCTTATTCATTGGGAAAAAAATAATGAATATGTTATTCTTGAGATTCAAGCAAGTGAACTCACTTTGCTCCGTCAAGGGAGGCCGACCTTTGCCGATGCTGGCAGCCATCGTAGATTCAAAGCATTAGCCAATAATCGAAGCAACAAAACTCAAAGTAATTGGGGATTCACAGTTGATTTAGATAATTTCGCAACTCAAGGAAAAATTCTTGACGGTGTTCCAGAACGGATATGTGAATATATCGAAGCGAACTATATATCACATATTAAATTATATCCCCTACATGCAGTACAAACTGAAAACCGTGGAATGACTTCTAAAGACGATGATAAAGCATATGCAAGATGCCTACGCCGCAAACGCTCAATTAATAAAATTAAAGCAGATATAAAGAAAATTATATGAATAATCCAAATAATATTTTTTTTCAAAATTTTAATAAGCATGACTTTGAAGATTGGTTGCGGGTAAGCCTAGAAGAATATCTATTAAAAGACAAAGGCCTACAAACTTTCTCAGGCGCAACAGATGAAATAGTTAGGTACAACTTCCCCGCAGAAGCAATTGATGCTGTTTACAAAAAGTTATCACCAAACCAACAAAGTAACTTTCGACTCGCGATCGCCAACCTTATCAACTCATGGGAAATTACAAAAGATAATTTCGTGATATGGGAGCATCTTTTGCACATAGCCAGCTTATTACCAGCTAAAGAAGTTTTACGAGGCTTATCTGCTTGGCTAAGACTTGATTATTTACAAACTCTTCCTGATGAATTGGCGAAAAAACTATTTGATCAGGTTTTTTTGACAATTTGTCGTCTGACAGCTCCTATACCTGAAGCTGCAGTAACCGTTCACATCCCCTACTGGGGTAAAGGGGCGAGAGGCAGTCCGGCGCGGCGGTCGGCGATGGCCCGTTCGAGAGTGCGCCAAGGGGAGTGGCCGCGCTGGCGGCAGGTGTCGATGACGCTGGCGAGCAGGGCCACGACCCGCGAGCCCTCCGGGGTGCGGGTGCCCAGACTGAGCTTGCGCAGGATCACCCAATGCCGCAAGGCGCGCTCGGCGGCGTTGTTGGTCAGCGGCAGCTCGGGATGGCTCAGCACCTGGAAGATGGCCTCCCAGTCGTTGAGCAACTCGACCGCCAAGGCATGGGTTTTCTGATGGGTGCTACTCTGCTGCTCTTCGCAGGCGGCGCGCAACGCCGCCACCCGCGACGCGTGTTGAGTGGGCCAATCGACCGGGAGCGGACCTTCGCGGGCGGCGTAGACCGCCGCCATCAGGACCTCCAAGGTCGTCAAAACACGCTGGCCAAAGACGCGGGCCTCGCGGTCGCAACTCTGGGCCAAGCCCCGCGCCTTGCGGATCAGGTGCGCCCAACAGCGCAATCGACGCGGGTAGTCGCGGTAGGCCATCCAGCCATCGCTCATCAGCCAGCCGGTGAAACCGTCCAGCACGTTCTCGACCAGTTCCTTGCCGCGCCCGGCCACGTAGTACAGCGTCACCGTCAACGACCGGAACACCCACAGCCACAGGGTCTGGCCGTGTTCGGGCCAGGAGGTTTCGTCGGCGTGCAGCAGGGCGCTGTCCAGAATCGCCTGGACGAGTTCGTCTTCCGCCGGCGCCACGGCCGCGCCGGCTTCGTGGAGCGTTCGATGGATCGTGCCGGTACTCAGCTTCAGTCCCAGCCACTCGTCCAGGAATTCGCGAATCCGCGCCCGCGACAGTCGGAACCGCAGGGCCAGCGCCACGATCAGCGCCGCCAGTCCCGGCCCCACCAAGCGCCATTCGCGCAGTTCGATCCCCGCCAGCAGTGGGTCCACCACACCCTGGCCCGCCATCGCCCGGGTCCGATGCCCGCAGGGACAGAGGGCTTCGTAATAGCGATGGTCCACCACCCATAAGGTCAGCCCCGGTCGCGCCGGATCGCCCCAGTGCAGGTCGACCGCCTGAAAACCGGTGTAGGCCACCGCGCCCGCCGGGTCCAGCGGCTGGCCACAACCGGCGCAGGTGTCGGGGTAATGGGCCTGTTCGGTATTCGCCTGGAACACCTGAGTCCGGCCAATCCCCGGCGCCCCCGGCTGCTTACCCGGTTTGCGGGCCGCGGGGACCTTCGCCGGTTTCGCCTCGGCCGACGGCCGTTCCGCCGTCTCCGGCTTCGCGTCCGCTGGTTCCGACTCGGGTCCATCGTCCGCCGCATCGGCGGCGGCGTCCGACTCCAGCCCGCCACCCGGTCGGTCCCACGGCGCCCGACTGCTCGGCGGCCGCGAACTGTTGTCCGGTCCCTGGTTCAACCGGTCCAGCGCCTCCTTCAAATCGTCCAGCAGCTTGCCCGACAGCGCACGCACCTCGGCCTCCCCCAGCGAATCCAGGTAGGCTTGGTCTAATTGGCGCAGGCTATGTTGGCTTAGGTGCATGGCGGTTGATCATGGGGCTGGACTCTAGTGTTCCATACCTACTCCCCGATGGGAAGTTAGCCATTACCGGGAGGGGTGTGAAGAGTTACATCCGAGCGAACCTGAAGAGTTTGTATGGGGTGGAGCACGCGCCGTGCGACACGCAACTGCGCACGCGTTTGGACCCCATCGATCCAGAGCGGTTGCGTCCAGCCTTTGCGGCGGTGCATCGGCGGTTGCAGCGCCATAAGGCGCTCGAGGCGTATCCGTACCTGGACGGGTATTACTGGGTGTCGATTGAGGGTACGGGCCAGTATGCCTCCAGTGCCATTCGTTGTCCGGAGTGCTGTGTCAAACACTCAGGCAAGGCTCACGAAAGTTATTACCATCCGTTGTTAGCGGCGGTGATCGTGCATCCGGATCGGAAGACGGTGTTACCGCTGATGCCCGAGGCGATCACGCGGGCCGATGGGGCGTGCAAGAATGACGGTGAGCGCAACGCCGCTAAGCGCCTATTGAGTCAGCTGCGCGAGGACCATCCAAAGTTAAAACTGATCGTGGTCGAAGATAGCCTGTCTAGTAACGGCCCGCATATCAACTGATTGGAATCGCTGGGGATGCGTTACATCATTGGGGTCAAACCGGGCGACCATCATGCGTTGTTTGAAACCGTGCAACAACACCTGGGCGCCCATCAATGCTCAGAGTACAACAGTACGGTCGATACCCAGGGCGTGGAACACGGTTACCGTTGGGTCAATGGCCTGGCGCTTAATCAGTCCCATCCGGATTTGAAGGTTAACTTCCTGGAGTATTGGGAAATCCAAGACGGCCAGGAACGGATCTGGTGCTGGGTGAGCAATATCCCCCTCACGCAAACCAACGTCGAGGCCGTGATGCGGGGCGGGCGGGCGCGCTGGAAAGTCGAGAATGAGACCTTCAATACCCTCAAAAACCAAGGTTATCACCTGGAGCATAACTACGGCCATGGCCAACAGCATCTGTCGACGATCTTTGCCATGTTGATGATGCTGGCGTTCTTAGTGGATCAGGCTCAGGAACTGAGCTGTCGACTGTTTCAGGCCGCCCGCGCCCGGTTTCGCTCACGCACCTCCTTGTGGGAACGGCTGCGCGCACTGTTTACCGATTTCCACATCCCCGACTGGAAAACTCTGTGGGAGGTCATTGCTACCGGTCATGCCGCCACGGTGCTGACGCCCAAGCCCAATACGTCCTAGTGG
>JBATDL010000620.1:0-2836 GCA_049663445.1 Candidatus Competibacter sp. | reverse complement strand
ATTCTATAGCTCATTAAGCGCCTCGAGCGCTTAGGTAGTGTTTTGTCTTTCTTATTAGATCATTCTATGATCACTAATTACTCTATTAAAAAATAGGTCTAAATAACAGAGAGCGGGAATTGCTGCCTGACCATCGTTACTGACGTGGTGATCTTTCTTGCGTTTCTCGGCCTGGCGCCCCTGGTGCTGCTTTGATCCGGGCGACGCGGTTCGAACAAAATCAGGCGCCCGGATAATCCAGTCGCCCTGGGCGATTCGATTGCGATAGAGCTTTTTGAGATCCTGTTGAACTGCAACCGTCTGACTCGAGGTGATATTGTTACTCTGGATAGCTGATGAGCACGACGTCGCTGGCCTCGTTTTCATCAACCACCAGATTCGTTGCCTCGGTTTGAAAGGCCACGAACCAATTCAAGTTCAAATGGTCGCCCCAAGCAGTAGGGTAACCACTCGGCCCGTTGGACTCGGCGCCGAGTGGGCTGGTGCTAACGGTATAAATGTAATCACTAAATTCATACATGAAATCTTTGACTTGTATGACGATATCCCGCTTTTGCTTGTCTTTCAGGATTGAGGTGTAGGCCACTCCGAAGCGCGGGTAATCGGAAAGAAATGGCGTGTCAATCTGCCCAAAGTAGTCGATCCCAAAAATCTGCGGCTGACGTTGCTCCCCAGGTTCGCGGTTGAGTAGCCATACTGGGGCATCCAATGGATCCGGAAAAGGAGCGAGGGTCAGGCTGGTCTGTTTCACGACGATCCGAAAAGGCGCTTTCTCCAAACCCTCCCGCCCCAGATAGCCGTTGGAAACCCAGGCGATGAAGTCACCAAACTCGCTGATGGACGGCTCGAGATTACGCCCGATGCGAGTCAGTTCAGTAAACAGAGAAATGACATAGGTACCCTCACTCTGCAATGATGGGTCGATGACGTGCAGCATGATATGGGAGTCTCCCGTATCTTCCTCGGTGACGAATACGATAAACCGACCATCGCCGGAAATGCGGGGGCTGTGGCTGTCCAACATCGTGCGACCGGCAAATGCTGCCGGTGGAATTCTTTTGATGCCGGTGAACCGATCCCACAGAAAAACATCCGGGACCTCGCCGTTGGGATCCTGATCCACGAGATTGCTGGCCATCGAAACGAACACCACCCGGTTGCCGTCGCCGGACACGGAAGGCGTATAGGACGGACCGTTGGATTCGCCTTTGATGCCCTGCGAAATCCGGGTGTTGA
Source organism: Candidatus Competibacter sp. (assembly GCA_049663445.1). Taxonomy (GTDB): domain Bacteria; phylum Pseudomonadota; class Gammaproteobacteria; order Competibacterales; family Competibacteraceae; genus Competibacter. The sequence continues at coordinate 1,600 of JBATDL010000620.1, read as the reverse complement.
TGCGCTTGTCCAAGTCGTACAGATAGATGTCCAAGGTGCCGTTCTTGTCGCAGGCGGGCTTGCAGACCAGATTGGAGGCACTGCTGGCGTAGGCCACAAATCGGCCATCCAGCGAGATCGAAGGGCTGTAGCTATGGTCGTCGCCTGGACCCTCCGGACCCCGGCTGACCAACACCGTGGTGTTGTTTTCACGATCGCGGACGTAAATGTGCCGGCGATGGTTATCCGCCCCTAACACCACGTTTGGGTCGCTCGACACGAACGCAATCCGCTGGCCCCATTCGCTAATCGACGGATAACTGCTGGACTTTTCGATTTGGTCGCCAAGATTGGTTATCGAGAGGAGTTCCCGGTTTACGTTTTGCGGGGTCGGCTCGGCCAAGACGGGTTGCCCGCTGGCCATGCCCAGTGCCAACAAAGCGATTCCCGGCAACGCGCGGTGTAGGAGAGAGAGGCGGTCGAGGGTGATGGAAACCGATGAGAAGTTCATGAGGGTGCTCCGGATTGTGGCGGTCGTGGTATCCCCCGAGCCGCGCCCGCTTCCAGCCTGGAATTAACGGACGCGGTGGGGGAACTGGCGTGGTTGGAAAGACTCTCTCGACCCCTGTTACCGTCTGAACGCTTCTTGGTGCTGAGCACACACCTTGAAGCCGACCGGCGCGGTCACGGACCCCATGCGCAGGTGCAGGGTATAGTCGTTAATTCTGCCACTCTCTCCGGAAACCTTATCATGGATTTCCAAAGTCCAATTGCCGCTCGGCGTCTCCCCCCAAAACGCATTACTCCAGTACGTTCGGCGGATGGGCTGATCCTCATATAGAGGAAAATCGTCATAACTGGAGCGCAAGCGACTTCTTGTACCGCCGGGGGAGACAAGGACAACTTCCACATCGCCAAGTCTTGTATGACCAATATCCACCGTAACACCGACTTCCTCCAGAGGTTTCATCAAATCAGGCCGGATCCCGTTAAAGGGTTCAGACGTTGGTATTTCCGCTACAATTTCAAGGGTCAGCGGGGTTGCGTCATGGTCTGGAATGTCCAAAGGCAGGTGATCGCCATTGCCTTTCGCCGTGATATCCCATGTCGATAAGCGGCTGATCGTCAAGTCGCCGGCCAATTTGACCAGCCGTTCGGTATCAAGCAGTCCAAAACCATAGTTGGGGTTAAAAGCACAGCCCGCTTGATTCACCGCCCAGCCGCCTCTGCTTGAAGGGTCATCCAAATCAATCGGCTGACTACTGTTAACCAACAGATGTTTAGCTAAACGGACTTCAAGATCGGAGCGGGTTTCCTTGGCCAATGCCAACGCACCCGCAACCTGGGGAGCAGCCGCTGACGTTCCACCAAAGGTCGTGTAGCCCCATGTACTTCCAAATGGAATGTTAGTGAGCGTGGTGGTGACAATGCCAACGTTGGAATCGGGCGTAACCAGTCGAGCGCGCCCCTGGTTCAGGCGACGAGACGAAGCCAGGTGGATGGAGGTTGACTCGGGATGTTGGCATAGAGTCGCGCCGTTTCGCTTTGGATATGATGGTTCATGAACGGCTCCCATTCGTCGTTGAGCGCCACGCAACGGAGGTGCAACAGGGCTTGGGCG
>JBATDL010000619.1:0-3930 GCA_049663445.1 Candidatus Competibacter sp. | reverse complement strand
CCTGCGGGATGCGCCGTTGGTCAGCTCCCGCACTTGGGGACGGTTTAGCCTGCGCGATGTCCAGGTCGCCACGGGCGTACTGACGCCAGTGGCGGGCAGCGACGAGGAGCTGCCGACTCAAAGCCGGATCGATGCCGCGTTCCAGGATGCCGATCTGGAGGCGTTGCAGGCCACCGTTGGGGCGGTCGCCGATGCCTTTAGCCGGGCCGAGCGCATCGAGGCGCTGCTGAGCGATCAGGTTGGAGTGACTCAGGCGCCGGATATGAGCGATCTGACCGGGGTTCTGAAAGTGATCCGGCTGGTCTTGACGGAGCAACTGCAGCGGCGCGGAGTGAGTTCGACCGGCGAGACCGCAGAGCAGACCGAGGCGGGGGAAGGAGCGGCGACGGGAGCGGCAGCCGGCCAGCGATTAGTGGTGGGTGATATCGCTAGCCGTGAAGACGTGATTCGCATGCTGGATAAGATTTGCGATTATTTCTCGCGCTATGAACCGTCCAGCCCCGTACCCTTTTTGCTAAAACGTGCTAAGAATTTAGTCACGAAAGACTTTATGGAGATCATGCTCGATCTTGCACCGGGAGGGACTGAGCAGGCTAATCTGATTTTCGGTCTGCAGAGCGAGAGTTCCGGCGATTACGGCTGACGGGCCGGATCGCCGCTGGGTAAGGGGATAGACCACACGCTTTCGAATTTTAGAGAGGTAATTTTCCGATGGCGATGAGCAGCCAGAAATTTATTGCCCGTAACCGGGCTCCGCGCGTACAGATCGAGTACGACGTCGAAGTGTACGGCTCGCAGAAAAAGGTGCAACTGCCGTTCGTGATGGGGGTGATGGCCGACTTGTCCGGCAAGCCGGTCGATCCGCTGGCGCCGGTGGCCGAGCGCAAGTTCCTCGAAATCGATATCGACAATTTCGATAGCCGCATGAAGGCCATGAAGCCGCGCGCCGCGTTTCGGGTGCCCAACTCACTGACCGGCGAAGGCGAGTTGAGCGTGGATTTGACCTTTGAAAGCATGGACGACTTCTCCCCGGCCGCCGTGGCGCGTAAGGTCGATGCCTTGAATCAGTTGCTGCAGGCGCGCGAGCAACTCACCAACCTGATGACTTACATGGACGGCAAGACCGGTGCCGAGGATCTGATCGCCAAGGTGCTGAACGATCCGAGCCTGCTGCAAGCCTTGGCGTCCGCGCCCAAACCCGAGGGCGAAGCGCCCGCCGTCGAGGAGTGATGAACCATGGCCGAAACTGACACGAACGCCCAGGTCCAGCCCGAAGCTCAAACCGAAACGGTGGAAGCCAGCGAGTTTGGCTCGCTGTTGCAGCGGGAATTCAAGCCCAAGTCCGATCAGGCCAAGCAGGCGGTCGAGAATGCCGTCCATACCTTGGCCGAGCAAGCTCTGCAGCATACGACGCTGATTTCCAGGGACGTACTCAAGTCCATCGAGTCGATGATCGCCGCCATCGACCGCAAGCTGAGCGAGCAGATCAACCTGATCATGCACCATCCGGAGTTCCAGCAACTGGAGGGGGCCTGGCGTGGACTGAGCTATCTGGTTTCCAACACCGAAACCGACGAGATGTTGAAAATTCGGGTGATGAACATCTCCAAGAAGGAGTTGGCAAAAAATCTGAAGAAATTTAAGGGCGTTGCCTGGGATCAGAGCCCGCTGTTCAAGAAAGTCTACGAAGAGGAGTACGGCCAGTTCGGCGGCGAGCCGTTCGGTTGCCTGGTGGGCGACTACTACTTCGACCACAGCCCGCCGGACGTGGAATTGCTGCGGGGGATGTCGCAGATCGCCGCCGCCTCCCATACGCCGTTCATCGCCGCCGCCGCGCCCACCACCATGCAGATGGATTCCTGGCAGGAATTGAGTAATCCACGCGATCTGACCAAGATTTTCCAGACGCCGGAGTACGCCGCCTGGCGGTCGCTGCGCGAGTCGGAGGATTCCCGTTACATCGGCTTGGCCATGCCGCGGTTTCTGGCGCGCCAGCCCTATGGGGCCAAATCCGACCCGGTCGAGGAATTCGATTTCGAGGAAGACGTGGAAGGTGCCGACCACAACAAATATGCCTGGGCCAATTCGGCCTATGCGATGGCCACCAACATCACCCGGGCGTTCAAGATGTATGGCTGGTGTACCCGGATTCGCGGCATCGAATCCGGCGGTGCGGTGGAGAATCTGCCGACTCATACCTTCCCGACCGACGATGGCGGTGTGGACATGAAGTGTCCGACCGAAATCGCCATCAGCGACCGGCGCGAGGCGGAGTTGGCCAAGAACGGATTCATGCCACTGATCCACAAGAAAAACAGTGATTTCGCGGCTTTTATCGGCGCCCAGTCACTGCAGAAACCGGCCGAGTACGACGATCCGGACGCCACCGCCAACGCCAATCTGTCGGCCCGCCTGCCCTATCTGTTCGCGGTCTGCCGGTTCGCGCACTACCTGAAATGCATGGTGCGCGACAAGATCGGTTCGTTTAAGGAACGCGATCAGTTGCAGCTCTGGCTGCAGGAGTGGATTTACAACTATGTGGACGGCAATCCCGCCATTTCCAGCGACGAGACCAAGGCCATGAAACCCTTGGCGGCCGCCGAGGTGGTGGTGGAGGAGGTGGAAGGCAATCCAGGCTACTACACTTCGAAGTTCTTCCTGCGCCCCCACTACCAACTGGAAGGGCTGACCGTGTCGCTGCGCTTGGTGTCCAAGTTACCTTCGATCAAGGGAGGTTGAAATCGAGGAGGCTTGGGATCTGGACGGGTCAGAGTGGACTCCAAAGGGTTCGTTCTGAGCCGTTCGCAGGGAGGTAAATTGAAATAATCCATTAAAACAGTTGCTTGTGTTTTGGCACACAAGGTGCAACTTCTTAAATCGACGACGGAACTTCCAGTCTTTCGTGCCCAAGGTTGGGTGGGAAAGGCGCCGTTGCTCGCAGGGGCGGGGCGACCCGCCGGCAGTTTCCATACCCACATCGAGAGGATACGACCATGGCTGATGCATTTTTGAAAATTGGCGACGTGAAAGGCGAGTGCAAGGACCACGAATACAAGGAATGGATCGAGGTGTTGAGCTGGAGTTGGGGTGCTAGCCAGATGGGCACCGCCGGGCACGGCGTCGGCCTGGGCGCCAGCAAGGTGAGCTTGCAGGATTTCAGCTACACCATGCACTTTTGCGCCGCTTCGCCCGAACTGCTGCTGTCGTGCTGCTCGGGCCACCACTACCCCGAGGCTACCCTGGTGATGCGCAAGCCCACCGGCAAGGATGGCGGGCAAAAGAAGTTCCTGGAGTTCAAGTTCAAGGACGTGCTGGTCAGCAGCTACCAGACCGGCGGCAGCGACGGCGCAGGCCTGCCGGTCGAGAGCCTGTCGCTGAACTTTACCAACGTGACCCAGGAATACTTCACTCAGGATGAGAAGGGTGCGACCAAATCGGCCGGCAAGTCCGGTTGGGATGTCAAGACTAACAAGAAGGTCTGACGACAAGGCGCGTTCGGTCCAGGGCCCAGACGCGGATTCCGCGCATTCGGACGCTCGTTCGGTCCGGGTGCGCGGTGTTTTTCATTGCCAACCAGCGGGACAAACCGTTTATGCAAGCTGAGCAAAGTGTACGCGAAGGCCGTTTGCAGGATGCCCTGGCCGAGTTGCAGGCGCAGGTGCGCAAGGAACCCGCCAACGCCAAATACCGTATTTTCCTGTTTCAGCTACTGGCGGTGCTGGGCCAGTGGGAACGGGCATCGAACCAGTTGAACGTGCTGGAGGAGATGGATTCCGAAGCGTTGCCGATGGTGCAGACTTATCGCGAAACCATTCAATGCGAACTGTTGCGCGCGGAGGTATTCGCCGGGCACCGCTCGCCGCTGATTTTCGGCGACCCCGAACCCTGGATGGCCCTGTTGCTGGAAGCGCTGCAACTGACTGCTGGTGG
>JBATDL010000618.1:0-1590 GCA_049663445.1 Candidatus Competibacter sp. | reverse complement strand
GGTTATTGCTGCTCACCGTGCTGGGCGTATCGATGTTCCCGCAGGTCGCGGTGCTGTCGGGCATGTTCGAGCTGATCCGGGGTCTGGGCCTCTACAACAACCTGCTCGGCCTGGTGATCTCCTACCTGATTTTCACCCTGCCGTTCACCGTGTGGGTGCTGACCACTTTCATGCGCGATCTGCCCAAGGAACTGGAGGAAGCGGCGATCATGGACGGCGCCACGCCCTGGGAAATTATCGTCAAGGTGTTCATGCCGCTGATGTGGCCGGCGCTGGTGACCACCGGCCTGCTGGCCTTCATCGCCGCCTGGAACGAGTTCCTGTTCGCGCTCACCTTCACCCTGACCAACGAACAGCGCACCGTGCCGGTGGCTATTGCCCTGATCAGCGGCGCCAGCCAGTACGAACTGCCTTGGGGCAATATCATGGCGGCTTCGGTGATTGTCACCCTGCCGGTGGTGGTCCTGGTGCTGATCTTCCAGCGGCGTATCGTCTCCGGCCTGACGGCAGGCGCGGTGAAAGGCTAAGCGCGGAGCATTTCAACATGGCCGATATTCGCCTACAGGATGTTTGCAAGTCCTTCGGCAAGGTCCGGGTCATCGAACACGTCAACCTGGACATTAAGGACGGCGAGTTCGTGGTTTTCGTCGGTCCGTCGGGCTGTGGTAAATCGACCTTGCTGCGGCTGGTGGCCGGACTGGAAGACCTCACTTCCGGCGAGCTGTTCATCGGTGGCCAGCGGGTCAATGACGTGCCTCCGGCCCAGCGCGGCGTGGCAATGGTGTTTCAGTCCTACGCCCTGTATCCGCACATGACGGTGTTCGACAACATGGCGTTTGGCTTGAAGTTGGCCAAGCGGGATCGGGATGAGATCAGGAACCGGGTTCACCGGGCGGCGACCCTGCTGCAAATCGAACACCTGCTGGAACGCTTACCGAAGGAACTGTCCGGCGGCCAGCGCCAACGGGTCGCTATCGGCCGGGCCATCGTGCGCCAGCCGGGCGTTTTCCTGTTCGACGAGCCGCTATCCAATCTGGATGCGGCGCTGCGGGTACAAACCCGGATCGAGATTGCCAAACTGCATCGCGAGCTGGGCGCCAGCATGATCTACGTCACCCACGATCAGGTGGAAGCCATGACCCTGGCGGACAAGATTGTGTTGTTGAACGCCGGAGAAGCGGTGCTGGAAGAAGGCAGCATCGCCCAGATTGGTCCGCCGCTGGAGTTGTATCACCATCCGGTGAATCGATTCGTTGCCGGCTTCATCGGTTCGCCCAAGATGAATTTCCTGCCCGGCCGGCTGACCCGGATCGAACCTGCCAGCGCCACGATGACCCTGCCGAATGGTTCGGCGGTGCGCGCGGCGATCGATGCCACCATAGCGAAACCCGGCGATGCCGTGACCATTGGTATCCGACCGGAACACATCGTGATCAGCGACGGCAGTGACAATACCCTCCAGGCTGAAGTCGCCTATATCGAGCATCTGGGTGAGTCGTCATTCCTCTATACCCAGATTCAGGGAATCGAGGATCCTGTGGTCGTGCGTCAGGAAGGCGACACGCTGGCTAAAATGGGCGACTGTTTGAC
>JBATDL010000617.1:0-7383 GCA_049663445.1 Candidatus Competibacter sp. | reverse complement strand
GCATCATCTGCGCGCGGGTCCCGGCCGGCAAGCCGAACCCGTCGCCGAACGCTGCGTGCTGGTGGCCGAGGAAATGAGCGTGGCCCACTTGGCGGCGGTGCCGCCGGAACAGCTAGCCGGTCTGGTCTGTCTACGCGGTTCGGCGTTGTCCCATGTCGCCATTCTGGCCCGGGCGATCGGCATCCCGGCGATCATGGGCCTGGGCGACCGGCCGATCGGTCGCTACGAGGGCTGCGCCATCATCGTGGACGGCTATCAGGGCCGGATTTACATCGAACCGGACCCGGCGGTGTGCGAGGAATACCGGCAACTGATCGCCGCCGAGGCCGAACTGTCGGTCGAGCTGAACGCCTTGCGCGACCAGCCGGCCGTCACCCGCGACGGCCATCCGCTGTCGCTGTACGCCAAGGCCGGACTGCTGACCGACATCGCCACCGTCCGCGACAGCGGCGCCGAGGGTATCGGTCTGTACCGCACCGAATTCGCCTTCATGGTGCGCGAGTCGTTCCCCAGCGAGGACGAGCAGTACCAGATCTACCGGCAAATGCTGGCCGCCCTCACGCCGCGGCCAGTGGTCATGCGCACCCTGGATATCGGCGGCGACAAGGCCCTGCCCTATTTCTCGATCGAGGAAAAAAACCCCTTCCTCGGCTGGCGCGGGATGCGCTTCACCCTCGATCACCCGGAGATCTTTCTGACGCAGTTGCGCGCCATGCTGCGCGCCAACGCCGAATCCAACAATCTGCGCATCCTGTTCCCGATGATCACCACCGTCGAAGAGGTGGAGGAGGCGCTGCGACTGCTGGACCAAGCCCATCGGGAATTACGGGAAGATGGCTGGCCGACGGCGCGCCCCCCGGTCGGGGTGATGATCGAGGTGCCGTCCGCTGCCTGGCAGACCGCGCAACTGGCGCGGAAGGTGGATTTCCTGTCGGTCGGCACCAACGATCTGACTCAGTATCTGCTGGCGGTGGATCGCGACAACGCCCATGTCGCCGGTTTGTACGACAACCTGCATCCGGCGGTGCTGAAAACCATCGCTCACATCGTCGCGGAGGGGCATCGCGCCGATCGATTGGTCAATTTATGCGGCGAGATGGCGGCCGACCCCGGCGCGGCGGTGCTGTTGCTGGGGATGGGCGCAGATAGCCTGAGCGCCAGCACCGTCAGCCTGCCACGGGTTAAGTGGGCGATCCGCAGCTTCACCCAGGCCGAAACGCGAGAACTGGCACGGCAGGCGCTGCAACTGGATACCGCCCGGCAGGTGCGCCGGCTGCTCAACGACGCCCTCCGGCGCGCGGGTCTGGGCGAAATCGTGCATGAGATCCATTGATCGCATCCGCCGCGTAAAACAACAGCGCGGGCCGAAAGCCCGCGCTGTTCGCACTATCCACCGGAACGCGGCATTCCACCACGCCCTGCTGCGGTCGGATCAGCTTTCGATGGCGATCCGCCGCGGTTGCGCCGCTTCGCGCTTGAGTACGATCACCTCCAGCACGCCGTCCTTGCACTTGGCGCTCACCTTGTCGGCATCGGCCACATCCGGCAGCGAAAACCGCCGCAGGAAGGTTCCGCGCACCCGCTCGACCCGGCGATACTGCTCGGTCTCTTCGCTCTTCTCGGCGGCCCGCTGGCCCTTCAGGGTCAGCACCCCGTTTTCCAGGGTAATCTCGATATCCTTGTTCTCAACACCCGGCAGATCGGCGTGGATGACGAACTGATTCGGCTCCTCCTTGATGTCCACCGCCGGCGCCCAGTCAGCCAGGATATTGCCCGCCTCTTCGTCGCCGAAGCGGCCGGTATCCAGCAGCCGGTTGACTTCCCGCTGCAACTGGTTCAACAGATTGAAAGGTTCATAGCGCATTAGAGCCATGGTTACACCTCCTCTATATTTGGGTTTCGGCGTTTTATCGAACGCCCCTTGCACTTACCGTTAAGATGGGGCCAAACCCGCGCTTTTCAAGAGTTCCATAGGATGCTTTTGCGCTAACATCCCCAGTTGATCCGACACCTTTCCGGAGTCGCACGATGGCCACCGCTTCCATCTTTATCTGCCATGCCCATGCCGATACCGCCTTTGCTCAGGATCTGGGCCTGGCTCTGGAAACCTACCGCCTAAGCGTCTGGCACGACACCCGCAGCCTGCGCGGCGGCGAACGGCTGGCGCCCGAGGTCCGCTGGGCCATCGAACAGGCCCGCCAAGTCATCGTAGTGCTCGGCCTCAACACCGGCGACCCGGCCTGGCTGCGCCGGGAGATCGAGATCGCGCAGAAAACGGAACGGCGACGGGCGAGTACCTATCGGGTCATTCCTCTATTGCTGCCAGGCGTCGACCTCGCCGTCCTCAATCACTGGTTTACCCCGCCGCCGCAGACCGCCCCGATTCAATTGTCCACCGAGGGCTTGGGCGTGGTGCTGCCGGGCTTGCTGACGGCGCTGGGCGCACCGCTTCCCGGCGAAACCACCACCGACCGCAATCGCCCGCCGCTGGCGGAGCTGGAACTCATCTTCAGCCAAGCCGATCCGACGGCTCCCGATGGCTGGCGGCTCACCGCAAGGCTCAGTCATCACCCCCTGCGAGCCCCGGTCACCGTCAACGCGGCTATCGATTCGTTACCTCGACCACCCGACCTGCGGATTCTGCGCTGGTATCTGCAAGATCACCTCTGCTGGCCAACCGACACCATCCGCCAGCTTGCCCGCCGCACCGACGCCTTCTTGGCATCCTGGGGCCGCGCCCTCTACCAAGCCACCCTTGACACGCCGGACTTGCGGGACTTGACGACGGTTTGGCGCGACGATCCGGATGCCCACGACCGCCGCCTAGTGATACGGGCGGATAATACCGCCCCGGCAACCGCCGCGACGGTGCTCGGCCTGCCTTGGGAACTGCTACACGATGAAACCGGTTTTTTGCTCCAAGGCAAACAGCCAGTCCAGTTCCAACGCCGGCTCTCCGGCGGCGGCGATCTCTTTTCACCGGCTCCCCCGCCGCTGCGCGTCCTGGCGATCAGCCCGCGCCCCGACATGGAGCCGACCGGCCACCCCGATTACCGCTGCCATACTCTGCCGCTACTGGAAGCACTCGGGAATCTGGGCGGCTTGATGGAGCTGCAACTGCTCAACCCGCCGACGCTTGCGACGCTGGAAAAGCGGCTAAATGACGCCTGGTCCGCCGGGCGACCCTTCACCGCCCTGCATCTAAGCGGCTATCTCCGCCACGACCCCGATCAGGATGCCGCCGTGTTCGGATTCGAGGCCAGCTATGACCTGCATACACCGCTTTGCCGTGACACCCACTTCGTCCCGGCGGCGGCGCTGGCGTCTCTGCTGGCCACCTACCGTATCCGCTTGGTCGTTCTGGCTTGTTCCAGAGACGGCGGCGCCAGCGCCGCTGCTGTGCCCGGGCTGGCCTCCACCCTGCTGGCGGCGGGTATCGCGGCTACAATCACCGTGCATTCCAGTACGCCGGCGGAAACCTTACGCCGGTTCTGGGCGGCGTTCTATGAAGAATTACTCCGGGGCTCCCGCATCAGCCAAGCCCTATTCGCCGGCCACCGTCAACTGGCCAGCGACAGCTATCGCACCGCCGGTTTGGGCGGCGGCGGGGTTTACTTGCAAGACTGGCCGACTTGTATCCTTTACTTGGGCCAGCACGATCCCCGGCTCGCCTTGCGCCCTCCGTTGGATCTCTGGCGCCGGTTGCTCGACCGACCCCGACCCGGCCCACCGGAGTCGTTGCCCGATTCTTCCCCGGTTGGCTGCATCGGGCGCGGGCAAGATCTGTTGATTCTGGAACGGCTGTTCGAAAACCACACCAGCGTCTTCCTGCGTGGGTCCGGCGGCAGCGGCAAGACCGCCGCTGCGGTGGCCTTGGCCGGCTGGCAAGCGCGCTGCGGCCGCTACCGCCATATCGCTTACATCCGTGCCAGCGATGCCGACGACACCCGCACGCTACTGGAAGCCCTGGGCCGACAATTGCTTCCCGAAGGCAAGCACTGGTCGGTCACCCGCTACCCGACGCAGTGGCAGGCACTGGACCACCTCCGACAAACGTTGCGCACAGAGCCGGCTCTGATCGTACTCGACCAATTGGAGCAGTGGCCCTCGGAGCAAGATGAAGCACTCGATCAATTCTGGAAGCAGTTGCTGGACGACTGGCCCGAGCTTCGCCTACTGGGACTTGGCCGGATCGGGCCACCCTCCTTCGCCCAGCCCTGGACGGAAACGGTATTGAGCCCGCTGAGTGAAAGCGACGCCATCACCCTGATCGGCCAAATGCTGATCGAAGCACGGGAAATGCCGCCGAACACTGACAGCGGTGAGAATTTCCGACAGTTGCGTGACCTCGCCACACTGGCCGGGGGGCATCCGGGCGCCCTACGCTGCCTAGCCCATGAAATCGGTATTCTGGGCGTGGGCGCCGCTCTCAAACTGCTGCGTCCGCTACGGGCTGAGTTGTTGCGCCTTCACAGCGACGACCCGCAATGGCCGCTCTACCTAAGCATAGAACTCACCTTGCGCCGGCTTTCCAGCCAAGACCGGGAACAACTGACGGTTCTCGCATTTTGCAGGGAAGGCATCAACCGCATCGCCTTGGGGCATGCCCTGGGGTTCGATACGCTAGCCACCGACGCATTCTGCACACGGATCACCGATCTGGGTCTGGCTGAAGACCAGGGTTACGGCCACCTGCGATTCGATCCCGCGCTGACCTACTATCTGAGCAGCCAGCTGGATCCGAACAAGCGTTTGACTTGGCAGGCGCGCTGGCGCGCCGGCATGGAACGGTTGCTAGCGGTTCTCTATCAGCAGTACTTCAAAGATAACGCCCGCGCGACCCGCTTGCTGCGACTGGAGCTGCCCAATTTGCTCGCCCTGCTGCGCGATCACATCCAGCACGCCGCTCACGAGCGGGTCGCGCAGATAGCGGTTCAATTGGAGCACATGCTGGCGGATCTCGGCTTCCCCATCGCGATGGCCGAAGTCGTGACCGCCCGCGAACGGGCCGGTCAGGCACTGCTTGGCTGGAGCCGGGCCCGCTTTGAAACCGAGCGGCTGAACGTCGAGCGACTGCGCAACGATGGAGCGCTGGAAAATGCCCTGCAAGCGGCGCGGCGGATGTTGCGTCTTTGCCAGGATGCTGGCGCCGACGCCTACGCCGGTGCCAGCTACGATCTGGCCCGCGCGCATTTCCAACTGGGCAAGCTGCTAAAGCTGGCCGAGGCCGCCGAACCCGCCTCGCGGGAGCTGACCACCGCCCGCCAACTATTTCAGACGCTAGCAGATGCCGGCAATGATAACGCCGGCCGCATGGCTGCGGTCGCCGACGCCGAAAACGGTGACTGTCTGACCTATTTACGACGCTTGCAGGAAGCCGCCGACGCCTACGAGGCCGCGCTGGCGCACGTCGGACCCAACCCCAACAATGGAACATTCGCAACCAATAACATGCAACTGGGCTTAGTGCGCCAACGGCAGGGGCGTTATGTCGAAGCCGCGAAGCTGTACGACACCGCCCGGCGGACATTCGAAGCGCTGGGCGAACCGGAAGGTGCGGCGCAGGCTTGGCGGCAACTTGGCCTGGCCCGGAAAATGAGTCGCGAGATCGAACCGGCGCTTCATGCCTGCCAACAGGCCCTTTACCTGTACGAGCAGCAGCGCAATCGGAGCGGGGTCGCCGAAACGCTGGGCGAGCTGGGCCACTTGCATCAAGTGCTCAACCAACTTGAACCAGCGGCCTTGTCCTATCGCCGGATGGCGGAACTTTATCGGGAGTTGGGCGATGGCCACGGCGAGGAAGCTAGCCGCAACAAGCTGGCGAACGTACTGATCCAGCTGCGGCGACACGACGAAGCCCGTCAGGAACTCTATCGCGCCAGCGAATGCAATTTGCCTGAAAGCCCCACAGCCCGCAACTGGGCGATCCGCCGCGGCTTGCGTGACGTTGGTCAGGCGGTTCAAAACCCCAGCGTGGCCGACCAGGCGCGGCGGCAAGCCATCCAGAAATACCTTGCGTACCGGCAAGCGGGCGGCGAAAACGCCAACCCCGGCACCCGATTGTGCATTCAGGTTGGCCAGGCCATTCAAGCCGGCGATGCCAACACGCTCGCCACCAAGCTGAGCCAGATTGCGGCCAGCCCCAACATTCCATCTGCCGGCAGGCTGTTGATCGCAAAACTGCAGGCTATTCTGGCGGGTTCTCGCGATCCCGAGTTAGCCGCCGACCCAGAATTGCACTACCAGTATGCGGTGGAAATCCAGATTTTGCTGGAACATCTCGCCTCTCACTAAATCTGGCTCAGCTATCCATGCAACCCTCACATCCTGCCCGCATCATCCTCCGCCATCCTCTCGCGTTCCTCGCCAGGGTATTGCGCCATTTTCAGGCCAATCGGGGAACTTTGCTGGCCAGCGCCGTTGCTTATCACGCGCTGCTGTCACTGATCCCGCTGCTTATTCTGCTGTTGGTTGCTCTGTCCAATGTGTTAGAGAAAACCTGGCTGCTCGCTACCTTGAACCACCTTTTGGAACAGATCGTGCCCGGTGAATCGGAGCTCATCCTTGGCCAAGTCGGGCAGTTTCTCGATCAGGGGCGGGCTTTGGGCTGGATCATGGCCTGTACCTTGCTTTTTTTCAGCGCAGCAGCCTTTGGTATGCTGGAAAACGCGATGGCGGCAATTTTTGCTCACCGGCGCGTGCTGCACATCCGCCACACCCTGATTTCGCTGCTGCTTCCTTATTTGTACGTTGTCTTGTTGGGATTTGGTCTACTGGCGGCAACTTTGTTGAATGGCGCACTACAAACCCTGGCGACCGGTGAAATCCAACTGTTGGGCTGGCACTGGTCGCTGGGCGATTTGACCATGATGTTGCTCTATGGAATCGGTTTGTGCAGTCAAATCGGCGTGCTCACTTCGCTCTATATGTTAATGCCAGCCGGCCGCCTGCCGTGGCGACATGCTCTGATCGGAGGCATCGTCGCCGCGTTGTTGTGGGAAGGAGTCCGCTACGGTCTAGTGTGGTATTTCGCCAATCTTTCGAAGGTCAACGTGATCTACGGCTCACTGGCGGGTGCGATTATCGTGCTCATGACTCTGTATGCCATTAGTATCATTATCCTGCTAGGCGCACAGGTGATCGCCGAATACGAACGGTTGTTGCCGGAATTCAGCCAAGACAACACGTAGCCGCGCATCCAAGAAAACCATAAAAGAAAACCCCCACTGCAGTGACAATGGGGGTTTCGGATGAAGGTTGCCTGGCGATGACCGACTTTAGCGTGAGTGATTCTCACACGATCATAGGCGCGGCGCGGTTTCACGATCGAGTTCGGGATGGGGTCGAGTGGTTCCCGCGTGCTAAGGTCGCCAGGCAGAAAGG
>JBATDL010000616.1:0-2930 GCA_049663445.1 Candidatus Competibacter sp. | reverse complement strand
TTCCGGCTACGTGGTGGGATTTTCGGCAAGGATTCGGGCGGGTGCTGGCGGCGGTATTCCTTGTATTCGTCGGCTGTCATGGTACGAACAGGAGGGGCGGTGGATTTTTCCAGCACTTCCGATGTAGACGGCTGGGTTGATTGCTTCGAAGTCTTTGGTGGTGTCACTTCTACAAAAACCACACCGTTTTTTTCTTCAATAACCTTGTACGGCCAGACCGGGGGTGTTTCACTCACTATGTCTTTGTTAAACCAGGGATGATGCCACTTGTATTTTTTTGCGCCGGAGTCGCCTTGTTGCCCCCACGCTGGCAGAGCCAACAATACACACAATAGAATCGGTTTAGCATTCATGGCGATTCCTATTTTTACTGGTATTTGCAATACAGCATACAGCGGCGCAACTGGATTATGCGGCTCTGGACGCGGTGGCGGCATATCGGCTGGCGCGCGAACTGTCAGGGCAGTTACGGGAACGAGGGATGGGACGCTGTTACGGATTGATGCGGGACGCGCAACCCCTCCCACCCGGCTGGAAACTGGCGGGCACGTTGGCCATCGATTGTATACTCGATAACAGTTCGTTTGCGGCGGAAACTGGAAAATTTCCGGGAATTCCCGGTGGCCGAACTGTTGGAAGCGAAGCCCGGCGACGCCATGAAAAGGCGGTTTCATTATCGTGGACAATCGCGCTTGCTTGCCGGAGAGTGGACAACCAGTGGACAACCGGCAAAAGAGAAAGAGCTAGGCTTTCGCCTAACTCCTTGTTTTTACTGGTGGGCCGTGTGCGGCTCGAACGCACGACCAACAGATTAAAAGTCTGCTGCTCTACCAACTGAGCTAACGGCCCTGAAAGGGGCTGACAATCTTACAAAATTTCACCGAATTCGCAAGTCTCGATTACCTGATAATCCGAGCCGAAATGAATTCAATGCTTGTGAGTGGTAGGCCAAGCCCCATGCCTGTGCGGGTGAACAAGCACGATTCCGGTCGCTGCGTTCAAACTCGGCGCGCTAGCGCAGGGTTTGCAGGCGCCGTTCGGCAAGATTGGCCGCCTGGGTGTTGGGATAAGCCTGCACCAGTTTTTGCAGCACCTCCCGTGCCCGATTGGCCTCACCCGTCTCTCCGTAGATGTAGCCCAGCTTGAGCAGCGCATCCGGCAGCCGCGCGCTTTCAGGATAACGCACCCCCAGATTGATAAACGCCTCCTTGGCCGCGCCGTAATCCCGGCTGAGATAGTACGACTCGCCCAGCCAATACTGCGCATCATCCGCTTGATCGCTGTTTGGATATGCATTCAGGAACCGCTGGAATCCAGCGATGGCCCGCGCATGGCGGCCCTCGCGCAATTCGCCCAGCGCCGCATCGAAATCGGTTTGCGCGGCGGTTCCCGCCGCTGGTGGAGGCATCGTTCGAGTGGCCGAAGGCACAGTCGTGGTGGCGGGTGAAACAGCCGGGGTTGGCTGGCTGGCGACGGCTGGCGGCTCCGCTCGCGGTGGGATAGCCGCTCCTGGCGGAGAGGTGGGCGGCACGTAATCCCGCGCATTTTCCTGTTGGAGTTGGTCGAACCGATGGCGGTAGATTTCCAACTCCCCACGGATTTGTCGGACCTCCACTTCCAACTGTTCGATACGCTGCAGTAACTCCAACGTCAGCGTGCTATCCGGCGTATTCTGGGCGCGGCCGATGCCGGGCAGCGTCAAGCCGCCCAACACCAACAACGCCAGCCACGGAAAACGGGGCCTGGGCATGTGCGTGCACCTTATTAGTAGATGATTTCCACACGCCGGTTCAACGCATAGCTGCGCTCACTTTGTCCGGGGGCGGCCGGCCGCTCCTCGCCAAAGCTGACGACCCGGATCTGCTGGGGCGAGACACCCATGGCGATCATGGTCTGACGCACCGCATTGGCACGGCGTTCGCCTAGGGCGATGTTGTATTCGCGACTGCCGCGCTCGTCGGTATGCCCTTCCAATTGAGTGACAATCTGTGGGTTTTTGGCCAGGGAACGTGCGTTATTTTCGATGATCGTCCGGCTTTCAGGCACAATATCCGTGCTGTCGTAGCTGAAATAGACGATGCGGTCGGCTGAGGCGGTTGCGCCGGCTGCGCCATTACCCACGCCGGCGACTGCCTGACCGGGTTGCCCGCCGGCATAAGCGGCAGTAGTACCCCCCCCTCTGGTATCGAAGGTGTCATAGCTATCGAGGCTTGGCGCCTGGCCGTAGGGATAGCTGTACACTTCCTGTCCCGGTTGAGCCGCGACTCCTGGCTGGGCGGCCGCATCCGGCTGGGTGGCCGCCGTCGGCTCCTGGTCGGTGTTCTCACCGGTTGCGGCGCAACTGGCCAGCAGGGTGAGCGCGGCGGCGGCAATCAAGATACGAACTAAATTTTGCATCACGGATTCCTCCCTCAACATTTAATCAACAACATCGAAATTATCGGCCATAAGGCGCCCAGGCGGCATCGCGCGCGTTGCCTCGCAAGGCGATGTCTTGCGAGGCGCCGCCATCCACTGATACCGTCGCCACTCCACGGCCGTTGGAATAAATAATGGCCTTGCCGTTCGGCGCAAAGCTGGGCGATTCGTCCAAACCGCCGGCAGTCAAAACCCGGAACTGGCGCGTCTGCAAATCCAGCACGGCAATGTAAAAGCGACTGCCGCGTCGATGCACCATCGCAATATAACGACCGTCGGGCGAAACTGCCGGACGCGCGTTGTAGTCACCCTGGAAGGTTAGCCGCTGCGGTGCGCCACCGCCGGGACCGATCCGGTAAAGCTGCGGCGAGCCACCCCGATCCGAGGTAAAAATGATACTGCCGTCGGGCAGCCAAACCGCCTCGGTATCGATGGAGCTGCTGCTGGTGAGACGAACCGGGTACTGGCTGGCCAGGTCGAGGGCATAAATTTCCGGGTTGCCGTCCTGGGAC
>JBATDL010000615.1:0-5115 GCA_049663445.1 Candidatus Competibacter sp. | reverse complement strand
CCTTTCTGCCTGGCGACCTTAGCACGCGGGAACCACTCGACCCCATCCCGAACTCGATCGTGAAACCGCGCCGCGCCTATGATCGTGTGAGAATCACTCACGCTAAAGTCGGTCATCGCCAGGCAACTTATTTGCTGCATCCCCCTGGATCCAGGGGGATGCCTTTAGGGTTTTTTAGTCTTCGGATATTGATTGCTTTGCTGATACATGGGTGTGGCACTCATCTGTCCTTTTAAGCTGTGGTCCATTAAGACTTAAAAGCCAACAAGCTTTCGCGAGCCCGGTTTTGCCGGTTGGAGATAAGCTCAATGTCAAGAGTTTGCCAAGTGACGGGAAAAGGCCCCGCTACCGGAAATAATGTATCGCACGCTAATAACAAGACCCGTCGTCGCTTTCTGCCGAACTTGCATATTCATCGCTTTTGGGTTGATAGTGAGCGGCGTTTTGTGCGCCTGCGGGTATCTTCGCATGGTATGCGGATCATCGATAAAAAAGGTATTGACGCCGTTCTGGCCGGTTTACGTGCCCATGGTGAGAAGGTTTAATTGAAAGGAGTAGCTACTCATGCGCGATAAAATCAAACTGGTGTCCACCGCTGGTACGGGTCATTTCTACACAACAACCAAGAACAAGCGCACGATGCCTGAAAAGCTGGAAATGAAAAAATATGATCCGGTGATTCGTAAGCATGTTCCCTACAAGGAAGCGAAGATCAAATAGTTATTTGACGGCTTAACAAGCCGTCAATGAAAAAGCCCGCCCTGAAGGCGGGCTTTTTGTGACTTTCAGTCAGATTGAGCGCACTGAATAGCCGCGCAATGATTGCGCAAATTCCTGTAGAGCTTGAATGCCACTGGCCTCGGCCTGCGTACACCAATCTTGCAACGATGCCAGCAGTTTTTCATGACTGACGGCCGTACGGTTCCACAGACTTTGCAAGCTTATCCGAAAATTATAGACGGTACATAGAGCTTGATTCATGTCAAGCACGCTGTGTAATCGGGCGCGATCACGAGCATCCAACCGAGCCTCCTCACGCAGCAACAACACCTTGATCCGTTTGAGCATCTGACGCCGGGGATCATCAGCTTTCCGTAACTCCTCCCGTAGTACCGGTGCCACTACACTACGTCCGAAGTCGGCCATCACATACAACCGGCCCAGAACTATAGCCTTTAGTGTATCCAAATCAATAAGTTGTTTATTCGGTATTTGTTGTGGCACCGGTGCGATTTTCTTGACATGCGCCAACCGTAGGATTGTCAAAATCCGGATGTACAACCAGCCGATGTCGAATTCCCACCAGCGGTTCGACAGCTTGGCTGAGCTTGGGAAGGCGTGATGGTTGTTATGCAGTTCTTCCCCACCGATGACCAAACCGATCGGTAGGAGATTGACGGAGGCATCGCGAGGCTCATAATTGCGATAACCCCAATAGTGTCCTAAGCCATTGACGATTCCAGCCGCCCAGAATGGAATCCACAGTAGCTGTATCGCCCAAACGGTGAGTCCCGCGATGCCAAACAAGGCCAGATCAGCAAATAGCATCAGCATAACGCCCAGTCGGTCATATCGAGCATAGAGATAGCTTTCTAGCCAATCATCGGGTGTGCCATGACCGTAGCGCTTCAAGGTCTCCAAGTTGAGTGCTTCGGAACGATATAATTCCGCGCCTTCCCAGAGTACCTTGTGGATACCCAAAACCTGTGGGCTATGAGGATCATCCGGTGTCTCGCACTTGGCGTGATGCTTGCGATGTATGGCGACCCACTGTTTGGTGACCATGCCGGTCGTTAGCCATAGCCAGAATCGGAAGAAATGACTGATGACCGGGTGCAAATCAAGCGCACGATGCGCTTGGGCGCGGTGCAGGAAAATCGTTACGGCAGCTATCGTGACATGCGTCATCAACAGCGTTGCCAACACCAATTCCCAGAAAGAGAGATCCAAAAAACCATGAACGATGAAATTCAACTCAACACCTTTCGCAAACGCGGTTAGTCAAATAACCGGCACGGATTGGAAACCGTATCTATTATCCCGCTGGTCGGATTGCCGGGCTCACTGAGTTTTCCTTGCCACCAGCCAGTAGCCAATGCTCAGGGCAAGAACGACCGCCGCCGTCGCCCAGATGTACTCAGGCTCCAGGGTTTTGTAGTCCAGCACGATCACCTTCCGAGCGATCGCCATCAACGCCGTGGCGAGTACCAATTTGACATGCATCACATCGTCGCGCAGGTATAGCACGATGTTCAGAAAAATTTCGATGGCGATCAGAACCGCCATGAAGGCGCCGAATAAAGCTAGAATATCATTGACGCTTAGCAGCCCCACAACCGGTGCCATCACCCGTTGAGAAAGCACCCAAGCCACATCGGCGACGCTCCACATGATCACCAAGGTCATCAGTACCGCCAGTACTCGCACGCAGAACCGAATGATAACGTGCAGCCAGTGAATCAGCGGCTCTTCACTTTCATCGATATGCAGACCTTCGGCGGAATCGTGATCAGGTGGTGGGGAGTGGTTGGAATGTTTTTCCATGGCGCTTTCGGCAACAGATGTGCGGCTGTTCTGGTGAACTTCAAAATGTATGATACCGCCTCGCGCGGGTTAACGCTTGTCGAAAATGTCATGAAGGGCGAGATATTGGTGCAGGTGGAGCGACTCACCCGCAGCTACGGCGATATGCGGGTGGTCGATGAAATCACTTTTACTCTCCGCAAGGGCCAGATTCTTGGATTTCTTGGTCTCAACGGGGCCGGTAAATCGACTACGATGCGGATGCTGGCGGGTGTGTTGGCGCCAGACGCTGGGCGGATTGTCATCAATGGCGCCGATTTGCTGGATCAACCGCGTCAAGCCAAGCAATCGATCGGCTATCTGCCCGAACAGCCTCCACTTTATCGCGAGCTGACGGTGGACGAACAATTGCGCTACAGTGCTCGCCTGCACGGGCTCGATTACGCGGCCTGCCGCCAAGCCCTGCTTCATGCCAAGGAATACTGCGGGTTGGTGGACGTCGGCCGACGCCTGATCGGCAATTTGTCCAAGGGATATCGGCAGCGGGTCGGTTTGGCCCAGGCCATCCTGCACGACCCCCCGGTGCTGGTGCTGGACGAACCGACCGTTGGCCTGGACCCTTTCCAACTGCGCGAGATTCGCGAGTTGATCCGCACGCTGGGGCGGGATCGCGGGGTGATTCTGTCCACGCATCTGTTGCCTGAGGTGCAAGCGACCTGCACCGATGTGCAGATCATCCAGGCCGGACGGCTGGTGTATGCCGGCGCGCTGGCCGATTTGGAACAGCAGCGGCGCTCCATCTACCTGCGGATTGGGTTGAACGCGCCGCCGCCGGTCGCGAACCTAGCGCAACTGCCGGGAGTCGTCCGGGTCGAGGAGCTCGGGGTCGGCCAGTTTAGACTGCATCATACCCTTGGCGCCGCGCCCCACCAGGCCGTGCTTGAGCGGGCTTGCGCCGATGGCTGGGATCTGTGGGAAATAACCCCGGAACACACCAGCCTGGAACAAATCTTTGTCGATTTGACACTGGGAGAGGCTGCTGCATGATCTTCACCATCGCGGCCCGCGAGCTACGCAGCCTATTTCTGTCACCGCTGGCGTGGACGCTGCTGGCGGTGGTGCAAGGGCTGCTAGCGTGGATCTTCCTGGTCCTGGTAGATGATTTCCGAAACTTGCAGGGTCGGCTGGCCGCGTTGGACAACGCACCCGGCGTGACCGATCTGGTGGCTGCGCCATTGTTTCGGGTCGCCGCCTGGGCATTGCTCTTACTCGTCCCGCTACTCACCATGCGGCTGTTGAGCGAAGAGCGTCGCACCGGCACGCTCGACCTGCTGCTCTCGGCGCCGGTGGGGTCAACGGCCATTGTGCTCGGCAAGTATTTAGGCGTAGTGCTCTTCCTGTCGAGCATGATTGCGCTGGTTGCGCTGATGCCTCTGGTGCTGGCGGCCGGCGCACCGCTGGATTTCGGCAAGCTGCTGGCTGGTTTGCTGGGTTTAATCCTGCTGGCCGGGGGTTTTGCCGCCGCCGGTCTGTATCTATCCGCGCTCACCACCCAACCGGTGCTGGCGGCGGCGGCAACCTTTGGGCTGTTGCTGTTGTTGTGGGTCGTCGACATGGCCGGGACTAGCCAAAAAACGGCAGGCAGCCTGTTCGCGTACCTGTCGCTGCCGCGTCACTACGATGCTCTGTTGCTGGGATTGTTTAACAGCGCCGATGTTGCCTACTATCTGCTGTTCATTGTGGCTTTCCTGGGTCTGACGATCCGCCGGCTGGACGATGTGCGCCTGCGGGATTGACCATGCGGCTTGATCTCTCCACCCGGCGGCGACTGCGAATCCAGAACGGGCTGTTTCTCCTGTTGTTTGGTCTGGTGATTGGCCTGCTGGCCTGGCTGAGCGTCCATTACCCGGTTCAGGCCGACTGGACTGCCGGCGGTCGCAACACGCTGTCCGAGGCCAGTCGGATGCTGTTGGGCCGACTGGACGGACCGATCAGCATCACCGCCTATGCCCGCGACAATCTCTCCCTGCGCGACGGCATCGCCCGGCTGGTGGGTCGCTACCAGCGCTACAAACCTGATTTAACGCTGGCTTTCATCAACCCCGATCTGCTGCCGGACCGGGTTCGAGAACTCGGGATTACTGCGGACGGCGAACTGTATCTGGAATATCGCGGTCGCGGGGAAAGACTCCAGCAGCTCAGCGAACAGGCGCTGACCCAGTCCCTGCAACGCCTCGGTCGCCAACAGGATCGGATCGTGCTGTTTCTCACCGGCCACGGCGAGCGCAAACCGCAAGGCGCGGCTAATCACGATTTGGGTGCGTTTGGTCGGGAGCTGGAGAAGATCGGCATTCGGCCGGAAGTGCTCGATCTGGCGGCGGGAGCCCAGGTCCCCGATACGGCCACCGTGCTGGTGATCGCAGGGCCGCAAACGCCGTTGCCGACAGCGGAGATTCAGGCCATTGTGGAATACGTGAGTCGGGGCGGCAACCTGCTGTGGCTGCTGGAGCCGAAGGACCCGTCCGGCCTGCAAGCGTTGGCGACCCTGCTGGGTATCGCCGTATTGCCCGGCGTCGTGGTGGACGCGGATAC
>JBATDL010000614.1:0-4488 GCA_049663445.1 Candidatus Competibacter sp. | reverse complement strand
GCGGTGAATGCCCTGTCGTCGCTGGCGCAGTGGGAGGAGCGGCAACTCGGTACCGGTCGGGTGCTCGAACGCGCGCCCGACGCCATGGACCGGGGGCAGGGGATTGTGGGGCATGTGACCGAGTGGACGGCGGCGGCGTTCCACCGGGTCGAGGAACAACTGGTCTTCAAGGCCGTCGGACAGGGGATCGTGACGACCAGTCACCGCATGGGGTACGGTCTGAGCCGAGTGGAACGCTGGTTGGGGCGGTCCTGGACCTGGATGGCGGTGATGGTGGTGATCCTGGCGGTGCTGGCCGGGATTGGCGAGATGATGCAGGGCGGGGAGGAACCAGGAACCGGGTCGGCCGGTTTTCCCCTGTTGAGCGCGCTACTCGGCGTTCCCTTGCTCGGCATGATCGCGGCTTGGCGCACCCGACAGGCGCGGACCGCGTTTGCGCTGGGTCTGAGCGTCGCGGTGGTGGAGCTGATTTTGGCGGTGCAATTGCTGGCCGGTTTCCAAACGCATGCGTCGGAGATGCAGTTCGTCGAGCGTTTCGAGGTGTTGCCGTGGCTGGGCGTTCACCTGGGCGTCGATGGCCTCAGCGTGCTGTTCCTGCCGCTGACGGCGCTGTTGACGCTGTTCGTCATCCTCTACGCCCAGCCGCACCGGCAGGAACGGCCCGGCGCGTTCGTCGGCAGCGTGCTGGCGCTGGAGGCGGCGTTGGTGGGGATGTTCACCGCCTTGAATCTGCTGCAATTCTGGTTGTTCGCGCTGGCCGAGGCGATTCCGGCCACCGTGCTGATTGCCTGCTACGGGACCAGTCCGGGGCGCAACCGGGCAGCTTGGCAGTTCGCGCGCTCGATGTTGGGCGGTTTGGCGATGTTGTTGGCCGGGATCGTGTTGCTGGGTTGGAACCATGCCGACGCGGCCGATGGCGTTTGGTCCTTCGATCTGCCCGCCCTGCTGGCAACGCCGGTGCCGGAAGGGCGACAGTCGCTGATCTTCATCCTGCTGTTCGCGGGGCTGGCGGTGCGGCTGGCGCTGTTCCCCTTGCACGCTTGGCTGCCCATTGTGGCCAAGCATGGCACGGTTGCGGTCGGCATGGTGTTTCTGGTGGGGGCGAAGGTCGGGATTTACGCGTTGCTGCGTTTTGTCTTGCCGTTGTTGCCCGCCGCTGCCCGGCAGTGGGATACGGCCATCGTGGCACTGGGCTTGGCCGGGATGTTGTATGGCGCGCTGCTGGCCTTCATCCGTACCGACTTGCGCCGCTTGCTGGCGTTTTCGGTGATCAGCCATACCGGAGCGCTGGTGGCCGGTTTGTTCTCGCTGACCGCGTCTGGGTTCAAGGGTGGTCTTCTGCTCAGCCTGAATCTAGGGTTGGCGGCGGCGGGGCTGTTCATCGTCGCGGGTTTACTGTACCGCCGCTTGGGGACGACCCGGTTTCATCGTCTGGGCGGCTTGTTCGACGCCGCGCCCTTGCTCGGCCTGACCTTTTTGGTGGTGGTGCTGGGCAGTATCGCCATGCCAGGCACGCCTGGTTTCGAGGCGGCCCATTTGGCGTTGGAAGGGGTGTTCGAGTCTTATGGCTGGGGTGTGGCCATTGTCGCCGCTTCCGGTAACGTGCTGGCGGCCGGCTATCTACTGTGGGCCTATCAGCGGATTTTCCTGGCCCGCAATCCGAAGGGCGTGACATTGCCCTTGGTCGATCTGCGGTCGCGGGAATTGATCGTGGCCGGGTTGCTGTGCGCGGTGCTCATTGGCGTCGGGCTGTACGCCGATCCGTGGATCGAGACCATCAGTGGGGCAGTGGAACAGGTGGCGCGGGTGTTCGAGGCGAGGGGCGGGCATTGAGTTTGTGCCCTCCGCCGTTGCGGAGGGGTGGTTGTTGGGATGTCTGCTTTCCCTGCCAGCTCAGCGATCAGCCCTAAAGGCTAAACTTTGATCGATTTTTCATTAACAACACGAGTAGAAAAAGCAGCGAAAAGGCGATTATGCCCCATTGGGAAAGCGTAGGGATTGCTGCTATTCCCCCAACGATAGAGTAGTAGACCGTGCCATTCCATACTCGTGGACTGAATGGATTGGATGAAAACGCAGTATTATTGGCGCTGCCTGCACGCAGCTCAAGCTGACCATCGTTGTAGGTTTGGTTGGCTCCGGTGCCGTTTGTGTAATGCCATCCACCTCCACCTTGGTTCTGACCACCTTGTGGTACCAAAGACATCGCGATGCCGTAAACTTGACCAGGTTGCAGGGTTAGTCCACCGACACTCAAGGGTGTAGGAGTGTTGCTATACAAGCCCCCAATCCATTGGCTTAGCAGCCCGGTTTTAGTACCTAATAAAGTCCAGCCGCTCGCTGTTTGTTCGAAACCTTGATAAGTGCCTGAACGGTACCACACCGCAACATCTCATGTGCCTTGAGCTATGTTGACGTCCCAAGACTGGATAGTGACCGGTTGACCACCGACAACTTCGAGGTCGAAATAGATACCACCGGTATCACTACCTGCATTATTCGCTGTAAATAAGGTCGTTAAGGCGCCGGATTGATTGTTTATGGCAGGTGCTTGAACTCCGCCAGGAACTGCGAGTGGCGGACAGACATCACCGCTATCGCAATATCTAATGGCTCCAACTGCTTCAGCTATTGGAAAAATAGTGATAAGAATGCCGGTTAGTAGTAAAGCAGTAATGGTTTTTTCCGATAAAATTTTCATGGAATTCGAATTTCCCTCTGTGGTCTCGTGATATTCTCGCTGATCTTAGCTCATGGAATACTATAAATTCAATGATTCAACATGGATTCCAGACTGTTGAGGACGGCTCGCTCCGACTGAGGTGTGCGGGTATATTGAACAAATTTCGAAGCTCTGCAAGCGAAGGTTGCTAACCATGAGCTCCCTTCGAAAGCTGCTGGTGTTGCGTTCGGCTTGTCGCCGTTGCCGTCACCCGACTAGACTAATCGATAGCTAACCCGGAGGATGCCATGCAAACCGTCAACATTCACGAGGCCAAAACCCACCTTTCCCGGCTTCTGGAGGCTGTCGAGCGTGGTGAGGAGGTCGTCATCGCCCGTGCCGGTCAGCCGATTGCCACGCTGGTTGCCTACAAGCCGCCTCGCCGCCGGATCGCGCCGCCGGGCAGCATGGAGGGTGAAATCTGGATAGCGGACGACTTCGATGAACCAATCGACAACCTGTTCGACTGTCTTAAAGATGACGAATCCGCGCTGGCAACGGATGCGTGACCGATGCGGTTACTGCTGGATACGCACCTGATTCTCTGGTGGCAGGGCATGCGCGCAAAGGTCCCGTCAGCGGCGCGCGAACTGATCGAGAGCTTGGATGCCCCGGTCTATGTGAGTCGCGCCTCGTTGTGGGAAATCGCCATTAAGATCAATCTCGGCAAGCTCGGCGTGGATTTATCGAAGTTCTGCGAGAAGGTTGCCGCCGATGGATTCTCTTGGCTGCCCATCGAAAACGCGCACATCCTGCGGATCGCCGCACTGCCGGCATTCGCCGACCACAAGGACCCCTTTGATCGCCTGCTGGTGGCGCAATCCTTGAGCGAGCCGCTTATCCTGCTGACAGCGGATGTGAAGCTCGCGCGCTACGGCAGTACTGTTCGGGTGGTGTAGCAGCCTGCTGTGCGCGGCAATCATTGAGGTGACACCGATTCGTGGGTTTGAGGCTATCAGCGGAGTGGTGCAGCAGGTGGCGCGGATTTTTAAGGCGGAAGACGGAGTATTAACCATGTGACTCTCCACCGTTGGAGAGGGGCTGTTGGCGGGAGTGGAGGCGTGAAGATAAATTATGTTTTTGTCGACTATGAAAACGTCCAAGTAAAGTCGCTCATTCTCTTGAAAAGAGAGTATTTTCGGGTGCAGGTGTTTATCGGGCAAAACAACACAAAATTACCAGTTGATCTTGTGCTTGCCATGCAGGAGCTTGGAGAAAAAACAGAATATGTTGTTTTGGAAACTTCTGGGAGAAATGCTCTCGATTTTCATGTTGCATATTATCTTGGCATGTTGGTGTCAGTGGATTCATCGGGGTTCTTCCACATCATTTTAAAAGATACTGGTTTCGATCCATTGATTCAGCATCTTAAGAGCAAAAAAATCTTTGCTGCACGGTCGGTATCCATTGAGGAAATGCCTTGCTTCAAGATTTCTTTCCCTACCACAAGCTCTAAGGTTGTAGTGTCTCAGCAGAAACCCAATACTGTTCAATGTCTACGAGGCACTTTTGAGACAAGGTTATGTTAGGGTCGAAGGCGCAAAAGTTACTTATGCATTACCAGTAACTCCACTCTGAAATTTTTTCACCATGCCTATCCTCTCGATGTTTTACGGAATTATTATTCGTATGTATCTCATCGATAATCAGAATCACAATCTGCCGCATATTCATGCCAAATATGCTGAGTTGGCACTGGGCTCAAACCACCAGCAATTCCCGCTCTCTGTTATTTAGACCTATTTTTTAATAGAGTAATTAGTGAT
>JBATDL010000613.1:0-6799 GCA_049663445.1 Candidatus Competibacter sp. | reverse complement strand
ATCACCGCCGGCGGGGGTCATTTGCCGCCGACGGTGGCGGTAGGCGTGGACGCACGTAATTTCATCGATGATTTGCATCAGTTTCCCGCCACGCTGGCCGAGCTGCGCGCCAGTGATCTGCGGGTGGACGTGCTGTTCCTGCAAGCCGACGACGAGATCCTGCTCAAGCGCTACAGTGAAACCCGGCGGCGGCATCCCCTGGATCTGGGCAGCATCCCATTACGGGAGGCGATTCAGCGGGAACGGCTTCTGTTGGAGCCGATCGTCGCTTGCAGCGATCTGATTGTCGACACCAGCGACACCAACCTCTATCAGTTGCGCGAGCTGATTCGCGCCCGCGTGCATGAGACGCCCAGCGAGGCGATGTCGCTGCTGTTCGAGTCGTTTGGTTTCAAGAACGGTGTGCCCGCCGACGCCGATTTCGTGTTCGATGTCCGCTGTTTGCCCAACCCGCACTGGGAGCCGCCGCTGCGCCCTCTGACCGGTTTGGATCAAACCGTGATCGACTTTCTCGCCGGCCAACCGGAAGTGGGCGCGATGACCACCGACATCAGCCATTTTCTGGAAGGGTGGTTGCCGCGATTCGAGCGCAGCGAGCGGAGTTACCTGACCGTCGCTATCGGGTGTACCGGCGGTCAGCACCGTTCGGTGTTTGTCGCCGAGGCACTGGCTCGCTATTTCAGCGGATTGCGCGACTATGTCATGGTCCGCCATCGAGAACTAAAATTGACGGTGTAGCCCAATGGGTGATTGCGATTGGATCGGCTGGGGAATAGAGGGAGCGTCAGGGTGCTGAAGCGGGAAATTGTCATCATCAACAGGCTGGGGTTGCACGCCCGCGCCGCCGCCAAGTTCGTGACCCTGGCGGCCGGATTCGACGCTGAGATCCGGTTATTGCGCGATGGGCGCGAAGTCAACGGCAAAAGCATCATGGGCGTCATGATGCTGGCGGCCGCGCGCGGCGCCCGGTTGGAGTTGTGCGCTAGCGGCCCCGAGGCCGAACAGGCGCTCGAACATCTCGAAGAACTGGTGCGCCGCCGCTTCGATGAGAGCGAATGAGAGGGCTCCCGCATGCCGTTTTCGCTGCATGGCATCGGGGTTTCCCGGGGATATGCGATCGGCAGGACCTACCTGCTGCAGCGCAACCAACCGGAAATCGCCGAATACACCATTCCTGATACCATCATTGAGGACGAGGTCCAGCGCTTTCTGAATAGTCTGGATATCGCCAGGCGGCAGTTGCGCGATATCCGGGTGCAGGTTCCCCCGACGGCGCCGACGGAGGCTGCCGCCTTTATCGACACCCATTTGCTGATGCTGGAAGACGCGACTTTTACCGAAGCGCCGATCAAGCTGATTCGCACGCGCAAGTGCAACGCCGAATGGGCGTTGAAGATCCAGCGGGATCTGCTGGTCCAGGTGTTCGAGGATATGGACGATCCGTATCTGCGCACCCGCAAGGACGATGTGGAGCATGTGGTGCGGCGGGTGCATCGCGTTCTAGTGACCGAGGACCCGTCTTATCTGAACGACCCTGATTACACCGAACTGGCGTCCAGCCGCTTGGAAGGGCGCATCGTCGTCGCCGACGACCTGACCCCGGCCGATACTATCCTGATGCAGCATCAGGGGGTACTGGCTTTCGTGACCGAGTACGGTGGCCCGCTGTCCCACACCGCCATTCTGGCGCGCAGCCTGGGCATCCCGGCGGTGGTCGGCGCGCGCAACGCCCCCGCCTACCTGGGCCACGACGAGCCGGTGATCGTCGATGGCCGCCAGGGTGTGATCCTGCTCGGTTTGGACGAGCGCATCCTGCGCTACTACCGCCACAAGCAGCAGGAGGAGCGCCGGCAGCAACGCGAGTTGAACAAGCTCAAGGGCAAACCGGCGATCACTCGCGACGGGTTGACGATCAGCTTGTACGCCAACATCGAACTGCCGGAGGACGCGGCTGCGGTGCGGGACGTGATGGCTGACGGGGTTGGCTTGTACCGCACCGAATTTCTGTTCATGAACCGCTCCGATGTGCCGGACGAGGAAGAGCATCTGGCTTCCTACCTGCATGTGATCAAGACTCTGGAAGGGAGTCCCATCACCATCCGCACTGCCGATCTCGGTGCCGACAAACAGGTGGACGGCGGCCGCGGTGGTGGCCCGGTCTGCACCAATCCGGCGCTCGGCTTGCGGGCGATTCGGATGTGTCTCAAGGACTTGGCGATGTTTCGCCCGCAGCTACGCGCCATCCTGCGGGCCTCGGCGCACGGGCCAGTGCGGATGATGATTCCGATGCTGTCCGCCATCCAGGAGGTATTCCAGGTGCTGCGGTTGGTGGCGGAGACCAAACAGGAACTGCGCGACCGGGGTCTGGCCTTCGATGAGCAGATGCCGGTTGGCGGCATGATCGAAGTGCCGGCAGCGGCGGTCTGCGCGCCCCAGTTCGCCCGCTATCTGGATTTTTTGTCGATCGGCACCAACGATTTGATCCAATACACTCTGGCCATCGACCGGGTGGACGACGAGATCAACCATCTCTACGACCCGCTGCATCCGGCGGTGCTGATGCTGATCCACAATACCATCCGCGCCGGCCACAAAGCCGGCATTCCGGTCAGCCTGTGCGGAGAGATGGCCGGCGATCCCCGCTACACCCGGCTACTGCTGGGGCTGGGCCTAACCCTGTTCAGCATGCATCCTACCGCGCTGCTGGAGATCAAGCAGGTCATTCAGGGTAGCGAGGTCGCCGAATTGACTACGGTGGCCCGTCGTCTGCTGCGTATCACCGACGCCGAGAAATATGCCCAAGCACTCAAAAGCATCGCCCAGAATTGAGCTTTGGTTTCACAGGGCATCGCCGGTGTCGGATAGCGAGCATCGGGGGAACGGCCGGGCTAGACGGTGGGTCGACGGTTTGCCAGCCAGTCGCGGACGGCGGGGCCGGTGCCGATGGCCCACGGCTTCAGTCGTTCGATCGGTACGCGCTTGATGGTGGCCAGTTCCTCGCTGAGAGTGATGACGCCTTGCGTCGGCACATGAAAGGCCAGAATCAACTGGTTCATCTCGAAAAACGGGTAGTAACCGATGAACTGGGCAGTGGCAGCGTCCAGCCCCAGTTCTTCGCGCACCTCGCGCAGGACGGCGGCGTCCGGCGTTTCGCCTTTTTCCAGAAAACCGGTGATCAGCCCATACATTTTCTCCGGCCAATCCCGGTTGCGGGCCAGAACGACCGAGCCGTCCAGTTCGACGATGGCGGCGACCACCGGCACCGGGTTGTCCCAATGCACGTAGGCACAGCCGGCGGCGGCGCAGCGCCGTCGAGATTGGCCGCCGATATCGGCAGTTTGCAGCGGATTGCCGCATTGCGGGCAAAAGTTGAGTTGCATCGCGAATCGTCCGGTAGGGTAAGGGAAGGCGGTGTCCGCTGGGGTTCGCTAGCATCCGCCCGTCAAAAAACTGACTTCTGACTTATAATATGGCCCACGGCGGCTCACTAGTGCCGCCGTTTTTATTTTGGAAAACGGCTTGCGGAATTTCCGCGCCGGGCCGGAGCGAATTTCCCACCAGCCGCTGTACGACCACCAGAACGGATTACCGGCAATCCGTGTTTTTCAGCGAACCCATATTCATGAAACCACGCCATTTTCTCAGCCTGTTTGATCTGACACCGGCGGAATTGCGGCATGTGCTGCGGCGCGCCGGTGAGTTGAAGGCCCTGCACCGACGCGGAGAGCGCCATGCACCGTTTCCTCAAAAAGTGCTGGGCATGATCTTCGAAAAAGCTTCGACCCGCACCCGGATTTCCTTCGAAGCCGGCATCGTGCAACTGGGCGGTAGCGCCATCTTCCTGTCGCCGCGCGACACGCAACTGGGTCGGGGCGAGCCGATCGAGGATACCGCGCGAGTGCTGTCGAGCATGGTGGATCTGGTGATGATCCGTACCTTTGAACACGCCAAGGTGGAGCGTTTCGCCAAGTACTCCAGCGTGCCGGTGATCAACGGGCTGACTGATTACAACCATCCTTGCCAGTTGCTGGCCGATATCCAGACCTTCATCGAGCAGCGCGGCGACATTCGTGGGTTGACCGTGGCCTGGATCGGCGACGGCAATAATATGTGCAACAGTTACCTCAGCGCCGCCTGTCAGTTCGATTTTCAGTTGCGTATCGCCGTACCGGCCGGTTACGAGCCGGACGCGGATTTACTCGAGCGCGCCGCCGGCCGGGTGGTGCTGCTGCGCGATCCGCTGGTCGCTGCCCGAGGCGCCGATCTGATCGCCACCGACGTATGGTCGAGCATGGGCAAGGAGGAGCAGCAGCAACAGCGGCTGCGGGATTTCAGTGGCTATCAGGTCAGCGCCGAGATCATGGCCCAAGCCAAACCCGAGGCGATTTTCCTGCACTGTCTGCCGGCGCACCGGGGCGAAGAAGTGAGCGCCGAGGTGATCGACGGGCCGCAAAGCCGAGTGTGGGACGAGGCCGAAAACCGCCTGCACGCCCAGAAGGCATTGATGGAGTTTCTGTTGTCGGGCGTACAAATCACCATTTGAGTGGGCTCGGAACGGGGGAAGCCGTGGTTTTGCGCCTGGCCTGCCGAATGCGCGGGAGGAGCGTCCGCCGACATAGCCGGACGCTATAAGCTTGCGCCGAAGCTGTCTGGCGGAGGTGCGGGCGAATCTGATAAATTAGCGGCTGCTAATGGTCATTGCTTCGTGTCTTCTTGCGTGCCTACCCTGTTCCCGCCGATACCGCCTGTTGGGTCGCTCTCGCAACCGCAGGCGTTCTTTACGGTCTTTTCTCCAGGTTCGCGGGCTTTTTTCCACCGCCCAAAACCTTACTGTCCGGATGTCGCGCGCCATGAAAGAATATGCACTGATTTTGATCGGGACGATCCTGGTCAACAATTTCGTGCTGGTGAAATTCCTGGGGTTGTGCCCCTTTATGGGGGTTTCCCGCAAGCTGGAAACCGCTATGGGCATGGGGTTGGCGACCACCTTCGTGCTGACGCTGTCGGCCGTTTGCGCCTATCTGACCGACGAATATTTGTTGGCGCCGCTGGGTCTGGAGTACCTGCGCACCATCGCCTTTATCCTGGTGATCGCGGTGGTAGTGCAGTTCACCGAAATGGTGGTGCACAAGACCAGCCCCTTGCTGTACCAGGTATTGGGGATCTATCTGCCGCTGATCACCACCAACTGCGCGGTGCTGGGCGTGGCGCTGCTCAACGTGCAGACCCGGCACGGCTTCGTCGAGTCGGGTTTGTATGGCTTCGGCGCGGCGATCGGTTTCTCGCTGGTGATGGTGCTGTTCGCGGCTATGCGCGAGCGCATCGCGGCGGCGGATGTGCCGGTACCGTTTCGCGGGGCGGCCATCGCCCTGGTGACCGCCGGACTGATGTCGCTGGCGTTCATGGGATTTTCCGGGCTGGCCAGAGGTTAAGACGATGATTGCGGCGATTGTGGTGCTGAGCGCCTTGGCGGGGGTTTCGGGCCTGCTGCTGGGATTTGCCGCCGTGCGCTTCAAGGTCGAAGGCGATCCTGTCGTGGACAAGATCGACGCCATCCTGCCGCAGACCCAGTGCGGCCAATGCGGTTACGCCGGGTGTCGGCCCTATGCCGAGGCCATCGCCGCCGGCGCGGCGGACATCAACCAGTGTCCGCCGGGCGGCGAGAACGGCATCGTCGCCCTGGCCGAGTTGCTGGGCCGCGACCCCAAGCCGCTCAATCCGGACAACGGGATTGAGAAACCGAAGATGGTCGCGGTCATCGACGAGCAAAATTGTATCGGCTGCACGCTGTGCATTCAGGCCTGCCCGGTGGATGCCATTCTCGGCGCGGCCAAGCACATGCATACGGTCATCAACCGGGAGTGCACCGGTTGCGAGCTGTGCCTGGCACCGTGTCCGGTGGATTGCATCGACATGGTGCCGGTCGCGCAAACCATTGTGAACTGGAAGTGGGCTTATCCCAGCCCTGCCCCCGAGGTCCACCTGCCGGCGGATCGAGCTGCCGCATGAGTACTTTATTTCCGTTTCACGGCGGGCTCAAAACCGTCCGTCACAAGAGCGAGTCCAACCGGCAAGCGATCCTGGCCGGCCCCTTGCCTCTCCGGTTGACGGTGCCGCTACGCCAGCATATCGGCGCCACCGCCAAGCCCCTGGTTCAGGCCGGCGACCGGGTGTTGAAAGGTCAGATGATCGGCCAGGCCGACGGCTATATCAGTGCCGCCGTGCATGCGCCGACCTCGGGCGTGGTGACGGCGGTGGAATCGCGGCCGGTGCCGCATCCCTCCGGCTTGCCGGATGTGTGCGTCGCCATCGAGACCGACGGCGAGGAGTGCTGGATCGAGCGACAAGCGGTCGACTACCGCCGACTGCATTCGAGCGAGGTGCGCGGCGTGCTGCGCAATGCCGGCGTGGTCGGACTGGGCGGAGCGGGTTTTCCCAGCGCGGTCAAGCTGAACCCAGGCGGCCATGGCAAGCCACTGGACACGCTGATCCTGAACGGTGCCGAGTGCGAGCCCTGGATCACCTGCGACGATCGGCTGATGCGCGAGCGGGCGGCCGGAATCGTCGCCGGTCTGCATGTCATGGTGCATCTGCTGGAGCCGCGCGAGGTGTTGATCGGTATCGAGGACGACAAGCCGGATGCGGCCGCCGCCATGACCGCCGCCTGCGCCGGAACCGGTTATCAGGTCCGGGTGGTGCCGACCCGCTATCCCAGCGGCAGCGTGAAACAGCTCATCAAGCTGCTGACTGGCAAGGAGACCCCGGTCGATGGTTTGCCGGTCGATGTCGGCGTCCAATG
>JBATDL010000612.1:0-3968 GCA_049663445.1 Candidatus Competibacter sp. | reverse complement strand
GCCATTGCGTTATGTGGATCGAATCCCGAAGATCGGGCGAGCGCGGTAGTTGTCGTTCAGCGTGATTCGAAGCCTCCGACGGCGCGGGCTGCCCTTGGAGAGACCGTCGCGGCGCGCTAAGATGGCTTGTGGATTCTTATATAGCGCTCCTCTCTAAGTTGTGGAATCGCCGTTTCGAACCACCCCGGCGCTGCGCGCCACCCCTCCTTAGCCAAGGAGGGGAACGTTCATAACCGATGTAGGAACGCTATAGCAGGACGGTGATCGATCCGTCCCCGTATCCGGCTGATATCCGAACCGATTCACGAGGCCCATACATCATGCAACTCATTGTTTTTGCGATACTTCTTATGACGCTGTTCATCATCGAGCTGTTGGGGCCGGTGCAAACCTGGGTCATTCAGCCCTTCACCGCAGCGGTGGCCCAGGCGAGCGCCTTCGTGCTCCAAACTTTCGACAGCACGGTGCAGGCGCACGGCATCGTGCTGAGCAACAGCGAGACGGGCGCGGCGGTGAGTATTCAGCCCGGTTGCAACGGGGTCGAGGCGATGATCGTCGTGTTGGCCGCCATCGCCGCCACGCCAGCGGGCTGGAAACAGAAGCTTTTCGGACTCGCACTCGGTTTTTTAGCCATTCAAACCCTGAACGTGGTTCGGATCATCAGCTTGTTCTATCTGTTGCAATGGAACCCGGTCTGGTTCGAATGGGCGCACCTTTATCTGTGGCAGGCCCTGATCATGCTGGATGGCCTGATCGTCTACCTGCTGTGGGTACGGATGCTGCCGGCGCCGACGGCCAAGGACCCACTCCCCACGCCGGCGGTCTTGCCATGATGCCGCGCCGCCCGATCGATCGTTTTTTAATCCGTGCTTTGTTGTGGGTGGGACCTCTGTTCGTACTCTGGTATGGGCTGGCGCCGCTACTGTTGATGCCGGTCGCGGGTTGGACCCATTTCGTCCTCAGCCATGCGTTCCCACACGCCATCGCCGCCGTCGAGCAGCAGGGTACGGCGGTCGATATCGTCACACGGTTCGTCATGGCCGCGCCGGCGGACGGCTCGGCGCCGCCCGGCGCGCGCGGGCAACTGGTGTTTACGATCAACGCGCTGAAGTACGCCTATGGCTGGCCGATGTTGCTGGCGCTGACCCTGGCCGCGCCGACGGCTTGGGGCGACAAACTGTACCGTGCGGCCATGGGTAGCTTGCTACTGCTGCCGGTACCGGTCTGGGGCGTGGCCTGCGAGGCGCTCAAAGTGCTGGTCTTTGACATGGACCCCGCCGTCGCTCTACAGATGGGCACCACGCCGTTGACGCGGGAGCTGCTGGCGCTGGCTTACCAACTGGGGTATCTGATCCTGCCGGCGGTGACCCCGATCCTGATTTGGGCGGCGTTCCACCGGGATTTTCTGGGTGAGCTATTGCCACAGGTTCGACGAGCGCAGCCGGCGTCGCCGCCCATGGAATAGAAGCGATGTGGCGATAGCGGCTAATAGTAAACTTCGCAAGTTCACTGGGATATCCGCTTCGCCTATTAAAGCAGAAGGGGCGGTGTAATGCCCGCCCCTTCAAGACTACTGACTCAACAACATGTTGATGGTCGCTATCCCTGTCGGGAACACGACCCATGGATTCATGGGCCAGCAAGCACCAGGTTGATAACGGCTACCACATCCAAGGTGTTGACTACGCCGTCGCCATTAATATCGGCGGCCGGCCAAGTCTGTGTCCCGAGCGCCGCATTAATCACCGCCACCACGTCCAGGGTGTTGAGCACGCCATCGCCATTCACATCGCCAGGTGTGTTCGGCAAGGCGGCTTGAACCGCGTCATAAGCGTTAATGATACCCGCTCCTGAATCACGATCCACCCCCGGCGCTTCGATATCCCAAGTAGTGCTGGTCAGCTTTTGCCGCACCTCTGCCGGAGTCAAGGCATTGTTGGCGGATAGCATCAGAGCGGCAATAGCGGCAGCATGGGGCGCGGCGGCGGAAGTTCCAAAAAAAGGATTGAAGTTCGGGGTGGCTGTCGACACACCGTCCGCAGCGGTAATATCCGGCTTTTGCCGCACTGTTCCACCTGTTGACAAGAAGTCTCCCGGCGTGATGGGTGTGCCATTCGGAAGGTAAAATATCTTCCGTGGCCCATCGGAACTGAAGGTTTCCACGGGCGCCGTGGTGCAGAGCGGAGCGCTTCCGCAGGCATTCCAGGCCGTGGCGGCGACCCCAAAAGCATTTTCGGCGGTGCTATGCCCCCAGGTTTGGCCTTCGGTATTGACTTGCAGTTGGCCCCGATTCGTATTCAGACGCATGAAGCGGGAAGCCCCGGAAAACCGCACGACGACCAGTTGAGTACCTATATCGCTAGGACCATTAGTGTTAATCCCCTCAATGGGATCTTGAGTACCGTTTTGAAAATCGGTTGATAGAGCCACTACCCCAGTACCCGCAGCATTGAGCAGGAAGAGATCGTAGTCGTTGCTGGATGCCCCCAGGGGGTCCGACCACTGCAATATATAAACGGAAGGCGAATTTTTGGTAATGGTGTTGAAATTTTGGCCGCCCCCAAAATCCTGGGCATCGAGATAACCAAAATTTGATACCGACGTTGGTATCGTGGTGGAGACGTAATCTCCCTCCCAGACTCCAGAAGTGCCATCGTTTTTGTTGCCTGAGTTCCCCGCTGAAGAGAAATACAGCACGCCATTGGCGGTTACCGTATTGACGGCTTGGGAGATGATGTCATCCTGAAAAGCGCCTTCCGCAAAGTAACCCACATCATCGACAATGACCTTACAACCGGCGGCAGCCAGATCCAGAATATTCTGGGCAAACTGAGCCGGACCGCCAAAGGCTGTGGCAAAAAATAATTGAGCGCCTGGGGCAAGGTCATACACGATTTCCAGCATGGCTGTGCCTTCGCTGCTGCCTGGTACTCCGCTCTGCCCAGGCAGTACCGTAACGACCGCTGGGAGGTCGCCCGAGGCTTGGAGAGCGGCCAGAGCGTCAACGCTGTCTGAAATGACGCCAATCTTGATCCCTGTGCCATCAACCGTAAAAGCGGTACGCGCCTCGCTGGCTCGATGCGCCAAATCACCTTCCGAGGTATTTACTTTATTCAAGATGAGTTTGTCGGCTTGACGAATAGAGCGGACACTCGGCAAAGCGGCCAGCACCTCCACCTGATCAAGGGGAATCGTGGCGCGAATGGCATTGTATTGTGGAAAACTGTTAATGACCGTTCCCGTCGATGACTTGATCTGGTTGAGCAGTTCATCCGTAACGGTCGCTTTAATGTCAACCAAGACACTTCCGTCAGCAGCGACCTCAACACCGGATCGCAACATCGGCACTTGGCTCAGCAGGGCATCGTGCCGTTGACGCTTCAATTCGTAGAGTAAAGCGGAACCGATTTTCCGTTGGGCGGGTGTCCGCGCGGCTTTTTCCTGCAACAACGCACTCATCTGACTAATGGCCTCTGGTGAAAGGCCGGCATCCGGTTTGGGTTGCTGTGCTTCGGCAACGCCCATGACACCAGACGCTAAAACAACGATTAAACCAAGGACAGATAAAATCCTCATAAAAAATCTCCAGAGATGGTGATGGAGCCAAGCGATCCAAGATGCTGCCGCGTTGGTTCAACGCGGCAGATCAGGGCTCACGCGCGGAAATTAGCGCGTCGATTTCTCCAGATCATTCCTCCCAAGAACAGGCTGAACAACAATAGCGCCCACTCTGACAAGGTGGGAATTGCCTGCCCCCCCACTGGGGTTGGGCCGAGGGACACCACGAGATTGACCGCGCTACCGGCCGCTACGCTGGCGCCCGCTATCGGGTTCTGACTGATGACCTGACCAGCCGGGATGGTGGGATCATACTGCGTGCTGACCGTGCCTAAAACCAAACCGGCGTTGGTGATCGCCGTTGTGGCAGCCGCCTGGGTCTGGCCGACCACATTCGGAACATTCACCGG
>JBATDL010000611.1:0-1779 GCA_049663445.1 Candidatus Competibacter sp. | reverse complement strand
GGGCGAGGTCTTCCGGCATATCGGCGACGGCGCCGATGAACCCGACCTGCTGGCCTCGCTCGTTTTCCCGCATGTCGGGAACCAGCTCCAGCACCTGTTCGACTCCCTCGCGCTCAACGCGCGCGCTGAACGGTTGGTTGGGGTGCCGCTCGATCACCTCGCGCCATTGCTGCCAATCCGCAACGGGTTTGCCGTCGGCCAATACGATGCGGTCACCTGGTCGTAACCCAGCCCGCTCGGCCGCGCCGTCGCGCATTACCTGGCCGATCACCGCCGGCAACACCGGTCGCCAAGGCACCAGTCCAACCCGTTCAAAAACCTGCGCCGTATCGGCTAGTCCCTGGAGTTCGCTTGTGTCCAGCATTCGGATTCGTGGCCGGTTGTCGACATCCTGCACTTCGACCTGGATCATCTCCTCGGCCATGGCCCGGTCCATCAGCGCCAGCACCGCCGCGCCCAACGTCGGTGCCGGTTTACCGTCGATAGCCACTACCAGGTCGCCCTTGCGAAAACCGCCCGCCGCAGCCAGCGATCCCGGCTGCGGCTCGTCCAGCAGCGGCTTAACCCCCGGTATGCCCACCATGAACATGAAGGCATACACGAGCACGGCGAACAGCAAATTAAAGGCAGGTCCGGCCAGCACGATGGCGATACGCGAACCCACCGGCTGGCGATTGAAGGCCCGCGGCTGTTCATCTACTGACACTTCGCCTTCACGCTCGTCCAGCATCTTCACATAGCCACCCAAGGGCAGCACAGCGATCACATACTCCACACCGTCCCGGCCGAGCCGTCGCCAGAGCGGACGCCCGAAACCGATGGAAAACTTCAATACCTTGACACCCAAGCGGCGCGCGACCCAGAAATGACCGAATTCATGGACGGTGATCAGCACCCCCAGGGTGACGATCAAAGCCAGCACCGAAACCAGCGAATTGCTCATCTCAAACCTCCAACGCCCGTGCAGCGATCCAGCGGCCAGCGATGGCTCGCGCCTGTAAGTCGCTGTCGAGAATCGCCGCAAGTTCCCCGGCCGCGCTCGCGGGCGCCTGTTCCAGGGCATGCTCCACCACGGCGGCGATGTCGGTGAAACGAATGCGCCGCTCAAGAAACGCTTGAACCGCCACTTCGTTAGCGGCATTCAACACGGCCGGCACGGTCCCGCCCGCTTCCAGCGCGGCGAAAGCCAGCCGCAAGCAGGGAAAGCGGGCGAAATCGGGTGCCTGAAATTCCAGTTTTCCCAGCCGGGCAAAATCCAGGAAGGGCACTCCGGAAGCCACTCGCTGCGGCCAAGCCAGGGCGTGGGCGATGGGAGTGCGCATATCGGGATTGCCCAATTGTGCCAGCACCGAGCCATCCTGATATTCGACCATCGAGTGGATCACACTCTGCGGATGCACCACTACCTCGATCGCCGCCATCGGCGCTTCGAACAGCCAGTGCGCCTCGATGACCTCCAGCCCCTTGTTCATCATGGTGGCGGAATCCACCGAGATCTTGCGACCCATGTTCCAGTTGGGATGGGCGCAGGCCTGCTCGGGCGTGACATCCGCCAGTTGCGCCAGCGGCGTGGTTCGAAACGGCCCGCCGGAGCCGGTCAACAGGATCCGACGCACCCCGGCGGCGGCGAGACCGATGCGTGCGAAATCCGGCGGCAGGCATTGAAATACCGCGTTGTGCTCGCTATCGATCGGCAGCAGCTCCGCACCATGCTGGCGAATCGCCGTCATGAACAGCGGCCCGGCCATGACCAGCGCTTCCTTGTTGGCCAGCAACACC
>JBATDL010000610.1:0-6564 GCA_049663445.1 Candidatus Competibacter sp. | reverse complement strand
AGATGTTCATCAACGCCGTTGCTTTTGGCGAATAAACCATCGAAATCGGCAGGGTGTAGACAATATGACAGCGCAGGGCGTGCAATTGAGATCCACGATTAAGAAATAACCGCTCGTGAGTCGTGATGCCACCCTCCAAATCGCGCAATACGATGCGATCCAGATTGTCCACGATCAGCACCAGGCTCTGGTATCCTTTGCTTTTGAGCTGGATGACCGCTTCATCGAGCAAATCGTTGGCGGCTTGAATAAGATTGGAAACATTCGGTTCCAACGCTTCACGGATTTTAAGGCGGGCGTCGGGACTGCTTTTGATGGTCGCCGTGAACTTGGCAATCTGAACGTCCAGTTCCAGTTGCTCGAATTCCACTTCGCTGCCCAGGAATCGCTTGAGGTCGCCCACGAAGCGACTCAACCAAGTCGGGTGCAACTCCACGTTCTCCCGCTCCCGCAGCGCCTTGCCGACTTGGCGAATGATAGCGAGCAGCACATCCGGGAAATCGACATCGTTGACGTCGATGTCTTCCTGGTCGGCTTCGAAGTAGACGACGAAAAATTTATCTTCACCCGCTGGCGGTTCCGCCAGGTTCTTCTGCAAGCGGAGCAGTTCGGTCGATTTGCCGCCCCCTCGGTGACCGGAGAACAATAGATGCAGCGGCGTGTCCGACCAGCGGATTGCGTTCGTCAATTGCGCGATCAAATCACCTTCACCACGCGTATTTTCGCAAGGCACGTAGCGCGGATCGCCGGGTTCCAGCGGCCTTGCCGGGTCGCATTGTCGGTATACTCTGGCGATATCTTGCGCCATCGGGTTGATCTCCGGTCAGGATAAACTGTTTATATTATCCATAATTATGCACCTTTCTCGCTAAAAGTAAGGACGCGAATCCTCATGCCTTTGTTGAGTATCGACAACCTCTCCATCGCCTTCGGTGCCGAAAAACTGCTGGATGGCGCCAGCTTCCAAATCGACCCCGGCGAGCGAGTCTGCCTGATCGGTCGCAACGGCACCGGTAAAACCACCTTGCTGCGCCTGCTGGCCGGCGAGATTCAACCCGACGGCGGCGAAACTTGGCGCCAACCCGGTCTGCGCGTGGCCACGCTGGCGCAGGAACTGCCAGTGGATACCGCCGCTACTGCCTTCGAGATCGTCGCCGGTGGGCTGGATGGACTGGGGGATTTGCTGGCCAAGTATCACGAGGCGGCGGCGCAACTTACGCATGACTCCACGCCCGAACAGATGCGGAACATGGAACGCTTGCAGCACGAACTGGAAGCGCGCGATGGCTGGCGCTGGCAACAGCGGGTCGAAACCGTCATCAGCCGTTTGCAACTACCGGCCGACGCCCCGCTGGCGGAATTGTCCGGTGGCTGGCGGCGGCGGGTGCTGCTGGGCCGGGCGCTGGTGTGCGAGCCGGACCTGCTGCTGCTGGACGAGCCGACCAACCATCTCGATCTGGAAACCATCCAATGGTTGGAACAGGAACTGCTGGAATTTCGCGGCGGCCTGCTGTTCGTTACTCACGACCGTGCTTTGTTACAACGCTTGGCTACCCGCCTGCTGGAACTGGATCGCGGCATGTTGACGTCCTGGCCGGGCGATTACGCGGCATTTCTGGAAAAGAAGGCGGCGCTGCTGGAAGTCGAGGCCCGGCACAACGCCAAATTCGACAAGAATCTGGCGCAGGAAGAGGTGTGGATTCGGCAGGGTATCAAGGCCCGTCGCACCCGCAACGAAGGCCGGGTACGAGCCTTGCTGGCCTTGCGCGAGGAGCATCATCGGCGCCGCGAGCAACTCGGCAAGGCCAACATCGCGCTGGAGCAAGCGGAAACTTCCGGCAGGCTGGTGATCGAGGCGCGGCACGCCAGTTACGCTTGGCAGACCGAGCCGCTGATCCGCGACTTCTCGACCCGCATCATGCGCGGCGACCGGGTGGGCCTGATCGGTCCCAACGGTTCCGGCAAGACCACCCTGCTCAATCTGCTACTGGGACGCCTGCGGCCGGATACCGGCGAAGTGCGCTTGGGCACCAAGCTGGAAGTGGCTTATTTCGATCAACTGCGCGAACAACTCAATCCGGAACAGACTGTGCTGGACAATGTTGCCGGGGGCCGTGAGCACATCGAGATCAACGGCCAGCGCCGCCACGTCATCGGTTACCTGGGTGATTTTCTGTTCACCGCCCAGCGGGCGCGCTCGCCGGTCAAATCGCTGTCTGGCGGCGAGCGCAACCGGCTACTGCTGGCCCGGCTGTTCAGCCAGCCGGCCAACCTGCTGATCATGGACGAGCCGACCAACGACCTCGATCTGGAAACGCTGGAACTGCTGGAAGAATTGCTGCTGGAGTACACCGGTACCCTGCTGCTGGTCAGTCACGACCGCACCTTTCTGGATAACGTGGCGACCAGTTGCCTGGTGTTCGAAGGCGGCGGATACATCCGCGAATACGTTGGTGGTTACAGTGACTGGCTGCGCCAGCGGCCCGCGCCGGAACCGCCGGCCGCCGTCAAACCGAAGCCTGCCGCTTCGCCCGTGCCAAAATCGTCAAAACCTGCCGTGCCAGGCAAGTTGAGCTACAACGAGCGGCGGGAATTGGAGCGGCTGCCGGCACGCATTGAGGAACT
Source organism: Candidatus Competibacter sp. (assembly GCA_049663445.1). Lineage (GTDB taxonomy): Bacteria > Pseudomonadota > Gammaproteobacteria > Competibacterales > Competibacteraceae > Competibacter. The sequence goes on along the minus strand of JBATDL010000610.1, from coordinate 3,939 downwards.
GGAGCAACGCCAGCAGGAATTGCACGCCGCGACTGCCGACCCGGCCTTTTACAAGCAGGAGTCGGCGGCGGTCACGCAGCGCTTGCAGGCACTGCGAGCACTGGAGGCCGAGCTTGAAGACGCCTACCGGCGCTGGGAGGAGTTGGAGGGACGACAGTAGGAGATCGAGGAGGATGCGCGGCGGCGTTCCAGTTCGTGCCCCCGGTCCTGCTGATCCTTATAGGTGCGTTAAGCATGGAGGTGCACAATAATAGGGCTAAGAAGCACGGCCGTATCGTCAAAATAAGTATTCAATTAGTTATTTTTAATGACTTTATTCAGAAATCATGATATTTGCATTGCCCGCATAAGTTTGCCCTTGAATGGATCATCCCCGATCAAATATGAGGCGCAAACCCGCATAACAATACGGCAAGAGTGATCATCATGAATCAGAACAACAAACGCATATCGGGTCTTTTTCTTTTCGGGGTACTGGGGGCGCCTGTGGCGGCGTGGGCGCAGGATGCCTTGGTTCCCAATCCAGGCAACAGTGCCTGGGTTCTCACGTCCACGGCGTTGGTGCTATTCATGACCCTGCCGGGTTTGTCGCTGTTTTACGGCGGGTTGGTGCGGACCAGGAACGTGCTGTCGGTGCTGATGCAATGTTTCGCCATTACCTGCGTGGTGTCGCTGCTGTGGTTTGCCTGTGCCTACAGCCTCGCGTTTGGGAGTGGTGGTGACTGGATCGGCGGCTTCGGTAAAGCCTTCATGGCGGGCGTGGAGGAAAATTCCCTGACCGGTGACATTCCGGAAACCGTGTTTTCCATGTTCCAAATGACCTTCGCCATTATCACCCCGGCGCTGGTGGTCGGCGGGTTCGCGGAACGGATGAAGTTTTCCGCCATGCTGCTGTTCAGTGCCCTGTGGCTGATATTGGTGTACGTGCCGGTGGCTCATTGGGTGTGGGGCGGGGGCTGGCTCCAGCAAATGGGCCTGCTGGACTTTGCCGGTGGAACGGTGGTGCATATCACCGCTGGGGTGGCCGCGTTGGTTTCGGCTCTGGTGTTGGGTCGGCGCCACGGGTTTCCGGGGACGGCCATGCCGCCGCACAACATGACCATGGTGGTGACCGGCGCGGGCATGTTGTGGGTCGGCTGGTTCGGCTTCAACGCCGGCAGCGCGCTGGCGGCCAACGGCAATGCCGGCATGGCCATGATGGCGACCCATCTGTCCGCCGCCGCCGGTTCGCTGGCGTGGATGGCCATGGAATGGATCAAATACCGCAAGCCGAGCGTGCTCGGTATCGTGACCGGCATGGTGGCCGGTCTCGGCACCATCACGCCGGCCTCGGGTTACGTCGGTCCGGCTGGCGCCGTCGTCATCGGGACGGTGGCGGGGTTCGCTTGCTTCAACGCCACCCAATTCCTCAAACGGGTGCTGAAGGTGGACGATTCGCTGGACGTGTTCCCGGTGCACGGCGTGGGCGGGATGCTGGGGACACTGGCGGCTGGCGTGTTCGCCTCCACCGAATTGGGCGTGTTCAAGGGCCAGGGTTTCGCTCCGGGAATTACCTCCATGGGACAGCAGCTTGGCGTGCAGTTCGTGGGAGTGGTCGCGACGGCCGCCTACACGGTGGTCGTGACTTTTGTGGTGCTCAAGCTGGTGGATGCGGTCATCGGCCTGCGGGTGAGCCGCGAGGACGAGATCGGCGGCTTGGACATCGCCCTGCACGAGGAACGGGGCTACGACCTGTAGGGAAAGCGGCAATGGCCAGGGAAGGCCACGGGATTTCGTCCGGCCGCCGCCGACTTTCTCAGCGCGTGGCCAGCGCCGCCCCCATCCGCTCCAAGCCTTCCGCCAGGGTGGCGCGCGGGCAGCCGAAGTTCAGCCGCACAAAACCATCGCCGCCCGGACCGAAGGTTGTGCCATCGTTCAGTGCCACGCCGGCCCGCTCCAGGAAGAAGTGCTGCGGGTTGCCGGCGATACCCGCATTCCGACAGTCCAGCCAAGCCAGATAGGTGGCCTCGGGCACGGTCACGTCGATATCGGGCCAATGATGGGCGATATGGTCGACCAGAAAATCGCGGTTGGCGGCGAGATACGCCAGCAGTTCCTGCAACCACTCGCCGCCGTGGCAATAGGCGGCCAGCGCGGCGGTCAGCGCCAGCACGTTCACGTCCGGCACGATGCCGCGCATCGCTTGCTTGAACCGCCCTCTAAGGTCGGGGTTTTGGATAATCGCGAAGCTGGCGCCCAGACCGGGGATATTGAAGGTCTTGCTGGGGGCCATCAGCGTGATGCAGCGCCGGGCGATGTCCGGCAACAGGGCAGCCAGCGGCGTGTGCCGGCGCCCGTCCAATAGTAGATCGCAATGAATCTCGTCCGAACAGACGACGAGATCCCGGCGCTCGCAGATCTCCGCCAGCCGGGTCAGTTCCTCGACCCCGAACGCCCGCCCGACCGGGTTGTGCGGGTGGCAGAGGATGAATAGCCGGGTGCGCGAGTCGATGGCCGCCGCGAACGCCTCGGCATCGAAGCGGTAATACAACCGGCCATCGCGTTGCTCGGCGGTTAGTTCAGCGGTGACCAGCCGCCGTTCCTGATGGCCCGGCGCGGCCAGAAATGGCGGATACACCGGCGTTTGCACTAATACCCCGTCGCCCGGCTCGCCGACTGCCCGGCACACCACGTTCAAGCCGCACACCAGCCCTGGTAGATACACAATTTGCTCGGGTGTCACCGTCCAGCCGTAAAGTCCAGCCATCCGTGCGCAAATCGTTTCGGTCAACTCATCCGGCGGCGCGCCGTAGCCGAATACCCCGTGCGCGGCCCGTTCGTGCAGAGCCGCCAGCACCGGTTCCGGGGCGACGAAATCCATGTCCGCTACCCACAGTGGCAGGGCCGTGCCGTAACGCTGCCATTTCAGGCTGTCGCTGCCGCGACGGGTGAGGGGCTGGTCAAAGTTATAGGTCATATCAGTCAGTGCTGGTTGTGAGTTGGGCCGGTTCAGATTCAAGGGCAAGAAGCGGGAGGTCGCCGTCTATCGCGTGGACGGCGAAATCTCTGAATGATGCTTCGGTTTGCCCGATTTACACCAAACCGATTTACACCAGGTTGTGCATCCGGCGCAGGTGCTGGTAGGCGATGCCGGACACCTCGCGGATGACATCGCCGCGATCGTCCTTCCAGGCTCGGTAGTTTCGGGTCGATCGGGCCTTTTCGATGATGCCGATGAAGGTGTAGGGATAGCGGCCGCCGTTGCGTCCCTGCGCAACCAGGATACCCATGTCGCCGCACATCCGGGCGGTGGTGCCGGTCTTGTCGAATACCCAGGTTTGCCGTGCTACTCCGTCCGCGCCGGTGTATACCCGGTCGCGATTGGGCAGGCTCATCAGCCGCTTCAGTTCGTTGGAGAACGGGAGTTGGTTATACCAGAGCGCGTACAGAAAGCGATGGTAATCAAGCGCGGAAGCCTTGTTGCGGTAGGTGCGGCCGCCGGTGGGAATACGTTCGACGATATGGGTATTCCGAAAAATACCGGGATGGTAGCGCTTGAGCGTGCGCTCCGCCTCGACCGGGCCACTGCGGTGACTGGTTTGATTCAGCAAGCGAATGAAGTAATTGGTGGCGCTGTTGTCGCTGTACTGGATCATCGCTTCCATCCGCATGCGGTGGTAGGGCGTGTAGTGCAGCCTACCCTCCAACACCTTGTAGAAGAAAGCCAGCGCGATGAACGGCTTGATCATGCTGGCGCTTTGGTAGGGGATGCCGGCGTTGATGACGGTCAAGTACTGCCGGCTGGTGAAGTCGTAGACCAGCCAGGCGGTGCGTTCGTTGGCCGCGATTCGGCCAGCCAGGCGCAAGTATTTGATGTGATTGTCAATCGTTGCAGTCAATGCGCTCATGGCCGGGGGGCGGGCCACAGGTGGATAGCGGCGCCGGGCCGCTTCGCCGGTT
>JBATDL010000609.1:0-9286 GCA_049663445.1 Candidatus Competibacter sp. | reverse complement strand
GCGCAATGCCGATTCCATCGACAAGATCGCGGTGAGCCTGAAGGATCTGACGCCCACTTTGCGACCCAGCCTGTTGGCGATCGCTTCCACTCCTCCACCGACGACGCAGAATGCGGGGGGGTTGGACTGGATCTCGTCCGGCCGGGGCGAGTTGCGGACCGCTTACCCACTGTTTGTCTTCGGCCGCGCCTATGCGGTTGTGATTCGGTCCACCCCGGCGTTTTATGCCGCCCATCCGATGCGGGTCAGTGATTGGGCGGCATTCGCGGGGTTGTTGCTGACCGTGGTGCTCACCGCCTTCGTCGGCTTTCTGCGCAACCGGCAGGTCTTTCTGGAACGGCAGGTGGAAGCGCGTACGGCCGAGCTGCACGCGCGGGAAGCGACCCTGCACAGCATCACCGATTCGGCCCGCGACGCCATCCTGATGATGGACCCGCAAGGGCGGATCAGCTTCTGGAATCCCGCTGCCGAACAGATTTTCGGCTACACCGGGGACGAGGCGATAGGGCGGGAACTGCATCTGTTGCTGGCACCGGAACGCTATTACGATGCCCACTTGAAAGCGTTTCCGGAGTTTCGGCGCAGCGGACATGGCAACGCGGTGGGCAAGACCGTGGGCTTGCACGCCCTGCGCAAGGATGGGACGGAGATCGCGGTGGCGCTTTCCCTGTCCGCCGTATCGATCCGGGGCAAGTGGTACGCGGTGGGCGTGGTGCGCGACGAGACCGAGCGCCAGGCACGGGAGCAGGAGCTGCGCCGGTTGGCGACCACCGACCCGCTGACCGGGCTGGCCAATCGTCGCCATTTTCTTGTCCAAGTGGAACACGAGCTGGAGCGGTTTCAACGCTACGCCAAGCCGGCGGCGCTGCTGATGCTGGATCTCGACCATTTCAAACAGGTCAACGATCACCACGGCCACGCTTCCGGCGATTGGGTGCTACAACATTTTGCCGCCGTCGCCCAACAGACGCTGCGAAAGGTCGATCTGATCGGCCGGCTGGGCGGCGAGGAATTCGCCGCGCTGTTGCCAAGTACGGATGAAGAGGGTGCATTATTGCTGGCCGAGCGATTGCGGGAATGCTTGGCGACTTCGCCCGCCACCGGAGACGCCGGCGAGATTTTCTTCACGGTCAGCATCGGTCTGGCATCGTTCGCCGCCACCGATCGGACGGCCAACATGATTCTGGCCCGCGCCGACCGGGCACTGTACCGGGCCAAGGAAGCGGGCCGTAACCGGGTGGAGGTGGAACCGGTTCCGTGACGGATTCCAGCGGAGGAGGGTGTGCGGCTCGGAACGGAATGCCTCATATTCGACTAGAATGTCCTTAGAGCGATCAGGGACGGGGCACCGTGTTCGGCTTCGCGCTGCCCCGCCTGTCTGGCCACGGATTCTTTTGGAGGACGCGCATGAGTTTGGGTATACACAGTTCGCCCATTCTGCTGGTGGAGGACAACCCGATGGATGTTGATCTCACTCGGCGCGCCTTTACGCGGCGCAAGCTCGCCAACCCACTGCTGGTGGCTCGCGACGGCGAGGAATCCTTGGCCTGGATTTTCCGCTGGGAGAGCGGCGAGCCGGCCCCGGTGGTCATCCTGTTGGATCTCAATCTGCTGCGGGTGGACGGGCTGGATGTGCTCCGCCAACTGAAAGTCCATCCCATCTATCGCGCTATTCCGGTGGTGGTGCTGACCTCCTCGGACGAGGACCGCGATATCCGGGAAGCTTACGACCTTGGTGCCGACTCCTACATCGTCAAACCGATGGATTTTGACAAGTTCGTGGAGGTGGCGGCGCACATCGAAATGTACTGGTGCCTGCTCAATGCCATCCCGCCGCTGCTCGGAACGAGTCATGGATGCTAGCTTGCGCGTGCTTTACGTCGAAGACGCCCAGACCGACGCCGATCTGGCCCGGCGCGCGCTGACCCATCTGGCGTCCCAGTGCGTGCTGGATATCGCCTCATCCCTGCGGGACGGGCTGGAGCGGTTGGTCGCCGCGCCGACCGGTTACGATCTGGTGCTGACCGATCTGCGCCTGCCGGACGGCAGCGGCCTGGACCTGCTGGCTCACGTCCGCGAGCGCGGCCTGCCGCTGGCGGTCGTTATTCTGACCGGCTCCGGCGACCAGGAGTCGGTGATTGCTGCCCTTAAGGCCGGCGCGGACGATTATCTGGTCAAGACCGGCGATTATTTGGAGCGGCTGCCGAAGACCCTGACTGCCGCCCTGGTTCGCTTTCGCAACGAGGCCGTCCGCCGGACCCGGCCACTGCGGGTGCTGTACGCCGAACACAATCCATTCGACCTCGATCTCACCCGTCGCCATCTGGCGCAGTACGCTTCTTTTATCCGGCTGGATGTGGTGCATGACACCGACGAGGTGCTGGCACGCCTGCCGGGCACGAGCGCCGGGACGTCGCCGTATGATGTCTTGCTGCTCGACTACCGCCTGCCGGGCGCCGACGCGCTGGATGCGGTCAAAATTCTGCGGGAAGAACGGGGCCTGGATCTGCCGGTGGTGCTGGTCACCGGCCAAGGTAGCGAGGAAGTCGCCGCGCAGATCCTGCGTCTGGGCGTGGCGGACTATCTGGTCAAGCGGCCGGGCTATTTATTCGAGCTGCCGGCCACGCTGGAGCGGGCGTACCATCAGGCGGAGCTGCTGCGCGAGCAAGCCGCCCTGCGTGTGAGCAACCGGCGCTACGACGAACTGACCGCCCGCATTCCGATCGGTGTCTACCGCTTCCGCATGGTGCGGGACGGGGGAATCCGATTCGACTATGTGAGCGCGCGCTGGTGCGCCATGAACGATCTGGACTGGGCGGTGGTACTGGCGGACGCCAGCCCGGCGTTCGAGTTGGTCCATCCGGAGGAGCGGGATGAGTTCCAGCGCCTGAACGAGCAGGTGCGGTCGGCGTTCGAGGCATTTTGTTGGCAGGGGCGTTTTCTGGTTCGTGGCGAGACGCGCTGGATGCATCTGGAATCCTCGCCCACCCGACAGGAGAATGGCGACATCGTGTGGGACGGCGTGCAAACCGACGTGACCGAGCGCCGGCTGGCGGAAGAGAAGCTACGGCAGGCCGCCGCCGTCATCGCCAGCACCCGCGACGGCATGATCGTCACCGATCTCGAACCGCGCATCGTCACGATCAATCCAGCCTATACCGAGATCACCGGCTACAGCGAGGCCGAGGTGCTGGGTAAAAACCTGCGGATCCTGCAATCCGGCCGGCACGACCGGGCCTTTTACCAGGCGATGTGGGCCAGCCTCCTGCAAACGGGCCACTGGCAGGGCGAGTTGTGGAACCGGCGCAAGAACGGCGAGCTATACCCGCAATGGCTGACCGTCAGCACCGTGCGCGACGAGCGCGGCGAGGCGACGCACTACGTCGGCGTATTGACCGATATCAGCCAGCTCAAGCGCGCCGAAGAGCGGCTGGCTCATCTGGCGCACTACGACCCGCTGACCGATCTGCCCAACCGGCTGCTGGCGCAGTCGCGGCTGGCGCACGCCGTGGACCAGGCCCAGCGGCATGAGCAGCGGGTCGGTGTGCTGCTGCTCGATCTGGACCGCTTCAAAACCATCAACGACAGCTTGGGCCATCCGGCCGGCGACGCCCTGCTGCGCGCTATCGCCCTGCGGCTGCGGGAGCGGTTGCGGGAAGAGGACACCCTGGCCCGACTGGGCGGCGACGAATTCCTGGTGGTGTTGGAGCGCCTGCCCCGTCCGGAGGAAGCCGCCTCGGTGGCCCAAAACCTGCTCGATCTGCTGACGCAACCCTTTATGCTGCCGGACGGGTCGGAAGTGTATGTCAACGCCAGCATTGGCGTCAGTCTCTACCCGGACGACGGTAGCAGCGCCACTGATCTGATCCAGTATGCCGACGCCGCCGTTTATCAGGCCAAGGAACAGGGGCGCAATATCTATCGTTTTTACACCGAGGCACTGACCCAGGCCGCGCACGAGCGGCTGGACCTGGAGCGACGGTTACGAGGGGCGCTGGAGCGGGGGGAGTTCCTGCTGCACTACCAGCCGCAGCTGTCGGTGACCGAAGGGCGGATCATCGGAGTGGAAGCGCTGGTGCGCTGGCAACCTCCGGGCCAGGCGCTGGTGTCGCCGGCGCGCTTCATCCCACTGGCAGAGGAGACCGGGCTGATCGTGCCCTTGGGCGAATGGGTATTGCGAACCGCCTGCGCCCAGGCTCAGGCATGGCGGCTGGCCGGTTGGCCCTCCTTGCTGATGGCGGTCAATCTCTCCGCCCGCCAGATCCGGCAGCCGGACTTGGTCGGACGGGTGCGGGCCGCTCTGGCCGATAGCGGCCTGCCGGCGGATTACCTGGAATTGGAGATCACCGAAAGCGGTTTGATGGAGCAGGGCGAGCAGGCCGAGACCATTTTGCGAGCCTTGAAGGAAACCGGGGTGCGGCTGGCCATCGACGACTTCGGCACCGGCTATTCTTCGCTGGCCTACCTCAAGCGTTTTCCCATCGACCAACTCAAGATCGACCAGAGCTTCGTGCGCGACATCCCGCACGATCCCAACGACATGGAAATTGCCGCCGCCATCATCGCCCTGGCGCATACCCTGCGGCTGGAGGTGCTGGCGGAAGGGGTGGAAACGACCGAGCAGTTGGCTTTCCTGCGCGAGCATGGCTGCGACCTGTACCAAGGCTATCTGTTTAGTCGCCCCGTCCCGTCGGAGGACCTGGCGCCGTTGCTGGCCGCCCCGCCGGTGGTGAAGTAACGGGAGCGGTGTGGCTGTTTGGCGTCGGTGTCGAGGGGTGTCAAAACTCGGGACAACCACAGCGACCCCTTGATTCTTGCCACCGGAACCCGGTTTCCCGGATTCCGGCCTGCTCACAAAATCAAGCCAGATACACCCGCTCCAGCGCTCCGCGCGAGACGTTGCCCTTGCCGTCCTCGGCCTCGATGTAATAGCGCACGTCACCCGCGCCGACCGGCAACTTGGCGGTGTAGTAGTTGGCGACGATGGCCGCGCCGGTTTGCGACGGATACGGGCCGTTGTCGGTCATCGCCAGACGGGTTTCGCCCGTGGCGGCGCGCAGCACCAGCGTGACCCGCTTCAGACCGGCGATGTCGTACACGAAGGTATGCACCGTGCCTTCGCGTGGCGCGTCCAGCAGGCAACCCTGACCCCAGCGCTTGCCACCCGGATTTTCCGGCGTGACCCACGGCGCGAAGATGGTGGGACCGGTGCGGTCCTTGCCGGCGGATAGCAGCGCATCCACCTCGCCCTTGACCATGGCGTAACCGGCGTTGGTAGCATTGGTGACCTGCTGATCCCAGATGTGTTGCCCGGTCCAGTACCAGTAGCAACTGGTCTCGGCGGTCAGCATCAGCCGGCTGATGTCGTCCAGCCACGGCTTGCCGGGAACGGCGTCTTCCAGCGCATGAACCACGTTCTGGAACGCGGTCAGTACCGCCCAGGAGTTCAGGTCGGGCGAATAAGGTTGATCGTAGCGGCTGAACCACTTCATGAATTGCGGATCGCCGTTGTCGGCGCCGGCCCAGGAACCCGGCTCAATGTGCACGGCCCGCGCCGGATCGGGCGGGAAGCGGTCGAGATAATCGTGCGTCGTGGTCAGTTCGAAACGCGGATCGCCCTGTAGCCACCGCACCATGTCTCCGGTGTTGTGGTTGTAATAACTGTCGGCGCCGCCGCCGTGGTTGTCGCCGTCGGAGTGCAGCAGGAAGAACGGCGGGTGCTGCGGATCGAAGGCGCCGGTTTCGACGATCTGGTTGTAGACCTGCCCCAGCACGTCGGGATATTGCAGCGCTCCGAAACCGCCCCGGGCATCCTCGTTGCCGATATAGCGCTCGGCCGGCACCGCGATGATCTGGTGAATCTGGCCTTCCGGGTCTTCGTATTGCACATACTCCGGCTTGAGCAGACTCGGCGAAATTTTCGATCCCGCCCAGATATTGCGCAGCTGCAGCCAGTCATTCACCGGTGGATTGACCTGCTCGGCCGGGTTGGGCGGCAACATGCCTTCGTTGATCCCGGCGTAGGGATAGTCCTGGCAGGCCCGGAAGCGGTGGATGGAATCGTAAATCACCGCCCTGATACCGGCCTGGTTCAGCGCCGGAATCATCCGGATGTGGAAAGCGGTCTCCGGCGGAAACATCACGCTGGACGCCTCGATGCCAAACGCGGAACGGATGATGTTGCGGTGCCATTCGACCTGCTTAACGATATTGCGGGCCGGAGTTAGCGCCATCAGCGGATGAAAGAAACCGAATGCCGAGAAATCCACGCGCGGGTGACCCAGTTCGGTCTGTTCCTGGGCGACGGCGCGCAATTCATTGTTCCAGCCACCGAAGCGCCCGCCGCACAGGCCATCGGCGGCGCAGCGGTCCAGTTGCTCGATCAGCGAGCCGCTCCAACTGGTGGATAGTCCGGCGTGAGGCAGGCCGCCGCCGACATACTGGCGCACGGCGTTCGGGATAAAGTGCGTGTAGGGACCGCCGCGTGCCCCGAAGATCGAATCCTTCTCGCCATCCCAGTACATCCGGTCGGTGGCGTTGTAGTAGGGCTGGTGCATGTGCTTGTGGATGCCGAAGTACAGCTTGACCGGTGCATCGCCCGGTCCGGTCGCCACCCGGACGACCGGCTGGGCCTTGGCGTTCGGCGCGATCCGAAACTGGCGGAACTCCTTGATCCAGTCGCCGCCGCCGGCCTGCTGGATGTCGGCCTTGCGGCAGCCTTCCGCCTGCACGGTGAAGGTGTTGGGCCAGAGCGAGCCGGCGGGAATGTTGGCGGCATAGCGGTAATCGCCTTCGACCACCGTTTCTTCCAGCGCTTCGCCCGTGATCAGCCGTTGCCCCTCGGGCGTGTGCAGAATGAGCTGCGGGAAGGGGACCGGACCATCAGTGACGAAAGCGATGGAAAAAGCCGGATTCTTGCCGGATTCATCGCATTGCAGCGAGTCGGGCAGTTCGATGCGCAGGATACGAGTAAAGACTTCAGCCATTGCTTGACCTCATGTGGGTTCTACAGGGATGGAGTGAGTTTAGACCGCCGGACGCGACTTGCCGCCAGGAGTCGAAATGGTCGGCCCCCGCCGCGCAAACCGCTTTGAGCGGCCGGTGGCCTCCTTTACACTTCTTGAGACCGACTAAAAAAACAACAAGTTGATTGTTCTGGTTTTTATCCACTCTTTCAGCGAGGGGCACGGCGAGTATGTCGAACATCATGAAATTCACCAAGATTGTGGCGACGCTGGGACCGAATTCCAGCGATCCGGAAACGATCGAGCAACTGCTGCGAGAAGGTGCGGATTTGATCCGACTGAATTTCTCGCACGGTTCGCTGGAAGATCACGAATTGGCCGTGCGGCGAGTGCGGGAAGCAGCGCGGAAACTGAACCGGCACATCGCCATCTTTCAGGATCTGCAAGGCCCCAAGATCCGCCTCGGTCAACTGGAGGGGGAATTTCTCGAAGTGGGCGCCGGCGAGACGCTGGTGCTGAGCACCGATGAGCTGATTGGCGGTGTGCACGACGGCGTCAAGAAGGTGGCCATCGATCACCGCAGCCTGCACGAAGAGGTCAATGCCGGCGATCGGATTCTGATCGACGATGGCTTGTTCGAATTCGTGGTCGAGCGGATCGAGGGGCGCGAGATTTTCACCCGCACGATCAATGGCGGTCGCCTCAAGCCGCGCAAGGGCGTCAACCTGCCCAACATCAAGCTGAATATTTCCGCGATCACGGAAAAAGACCGGCGCGATTTGCAGTTCGCCTACGACCACGGCTTGGACTATGTGGCGCTGTCCTTCGTGCGCGAGGCCGCCGATGTCAAGGAACTGATTGATCTGATGCTGACCATGCACGGCCGCAAGCTGCCGATCATCGCCAAGATCGAGAAACCGGAGGCGTTCCGGCACATCGACGGCATCATCGCGGTGGCCGATGCCATCATGGTGGCGCGCGGCGATCTGGGCGTGGAAACCTCGCCGCAGGATGTGCCGATCATGCAAAAGACCCTCATCCATAAGTGCAATCTCGCCGGCAAGCCAGTGATTACCGCCACCCAAATGCTGGAGTCGATGATCGGCAACCCACGCCCGACCCGCGCCGAGGCCAATGACGTGGCCAACGCCATTCTCGACGGGACCGATGCGGTGATGCTGTCGGCGGAAACCGCCGTCGGTCAGTATCCGGTCGAGGCGGTGCGAATGATGAAAAACATCGCGTTGACCGTCGAGACCAGCGAGGTGTTCAAGACGCTGGTGCGCAGGAATGTGGTGGCCCAGGAGGCGCTACTGTCCAATGCCTGTCCGCCGGTCGAGGACGCCGTCCACTTCGCCACCATCGATCTGGCCAACAAGGTCTGTGCCCGCTATTTGGTGAGTTTCACCAACAGCGGGGCGAGCGTGCTGGGTTTGGCCAAGTTCCGGCCGCTGATGCCGTTGATCGCTTTCAGCCAGAAGCCGGCGACCTTGCGCAAATTGGCGCTGGTGTGGGGGGTGGAGCCGTTGCAACTGGGCGCCGTCCAGTCGGTGGACGATCTGCTGAGTTCCGCCACCGAATTTCTGCTCAACAAGGGCATGGTGCGAGAAGGCGAGACGGTAGTGTTCACCGCCGGGGTGCCGGTCGGGGTGTCCGGCGGCACCAATATGATCAAGGTGGTGAAGGTGGAGAAGGCGGATTAGTGTGGCGCGATCTCAACAAATCCTCGGCAATTGTTCCCCGCTCAGCCAGTCTACCAGCCGATGTCCGCCGAACACTGTTTCCATTTCCACGAAGCCGTGTGGGTCCGCCACCACCTCGCCGATGAGAGCCGCTTCCCGGCCCAGCGGATGGGTGCGCATCGCCGCCAGCAAGGTCTCCGCCGCTTCCGCCGGGCAGATCGCCAGCAGCTTGCCCTCGTTGGCGACGTAAAGCGGGTCCAGCCCCAGAAACTCGCACAGTGCTCGCACCGGTTCCTTCACCGGAATCGCCGCTTCGCGCAGTCGCATCCCGACTTCGGACTGGCGGGCGATTTCGTTCAGGGCGCTGCTCAAACCGCCGCGAGTGGGATCGCGCAGGCAATGAATATCGGGAACCGCCGCCACCATCGCCGCCACCAGACCGTGCAGCGCGGCGGTATCGGACACAATCGGCGCATCGAAGCTCAGGTTCTCCCGTTGCGCCAGCACCGCCATGCCGTGCTCTCCCAAGGAGCCGCTGAGCAGCACTGCGCCCCCCGGTTGCGCCCGGTTGGCGGAGATGTCCACGCCCGCCGGAATCACGCCGACGCCGATGGTGGTGATGAATACCCCGTCGCCTTT
>JBATDL010000608.1:0-3213 GCA_049663445.1 Candidatus Competibacter sp. | reverse complement strand
CTCGACAGCTTCGCCGGTTCCGGCACCACCGGCCATGCCGTGCTGAAGCAGAACGCTGAGGATGGCGGCAAGCGTCGGTTCATCCTGGTGGAGATGGACGAGAACATCGCCCGTAACGTCACCGCCGCACGGGTCAAGCGCGTGGCCAGCGGCTACACCAACGCCAAGGGACAGACCATCGACGGCCTGGGTGGCGGCTTCCAATTCTGCCGCCTGTCCGCCGAACCGCTGTTCGCCGCCGACGGGCAAGTCCGCGAAGACGTAACGTTCGCCCAGTTGGCCGAATTCGTCTGGTTCGTGGAAACCGGCACCGGCTTCGTGAACAAGGCCGACTCGCCGCTGCTGGGCGTGCACGAAGGCCGCGCCGTGTATTTGCTCTACAACGGCATCCTCAAGGACCCATCCATCGCCGGCGGCAACGTACTGACCGGGCCAGTGTTCGATGTCTTGCCGAAGTTCGCCGGACCGAAAGTCATCTACGCCGCCGCCAACCGCATGGGCACCCGCGCCGCACGGGAAGGCATCACCTTCAAGCAAACCCCTTATGCGCTGGAGGTGTAAAAATGCCTCACTCTCTTGAGCGCAATGAGTCCACGATCCCAATCCGCGAAACGCAGGGCAGCCGTTGGAACGCGCTGCGCCACGATCCCGTTTTGTCTGTGTTGCCGACAGGAGCGAGAACATGACCCTGCCCGAAGCAATCTACGCACACGCTCGCGCATTGCCCGCCGACCTGCAACGCGAGACTCTGGACTTCATCGAGTACCTGGAGCGACGGTATGGGGTAGCACCCCTCGCCACAAAATTGCCCGATACCGAAGCGTTCATCGCTCGCGCTGCGGGAAGCCTGAGCGATGATTTCCCGGACGACATTGATGGTGCCGACCTTGGGTCGGATGCAGTACGAGACCCACTCGAATGAAGGATTTCCTGCTGGACACCAATGCCTGGATCGCCTTGCTAAAGAACAACGACAGGCTGGTGGCGGCAGTCCGCCGCCATGGCGTGGAACGGTTGTACTTGTGCGCGCCGGTTTGGGCGGAACTCTGGTTTGGAGCCTGCAACAGCCAGCGCGTGGCCAAGAATCAAGCACGGTTGCGCGACTTGGCGGCACAGATCCGCAGCCTGCCCTTCGATGATCGCGCCGCTGAGCACTGCGGCGAAATCCGCGCCTTGCTCGCCCGTTCGGGTCAACCGATCGGACCTTACGACCTGCAAATCGCCGCCATCGCGCGCGCGGCCGGCCTGTGCGTGGTCACGCGCAATCTGTCGGAGTTTTCTCGGGTTCCCGGTCTTGCCGTGGAGAACTGGCAGGATGCGACATGAGCACGTTTGCGCCGAAAACCTACCAATCCCAGGTGCTCGAAAGCATCGAAATCTATTTCCAAACCTGCCACGAACTGCCCTCGCCCTCGATTGCCTACACCGCCACCACCGAACGGCTCTGGACGCGCGGCCTGCCGTACCACCCGCTGCCGGGTTTCCCGGCCGACATGCCGTACTTCTGTTTGCGCGTGCCCACCGGCGGCGGCAAGACCTGGTTGGCGGCCAAGAGCGTCCACCTCGTCAACACCCATCTCTTGCGCCGCGAGCACAGCGTCATCCTCTGGCTGGTGCCGAGCAAGCCGATCCGCGAACAAACGCTGCGGGCCTTGCGCGATCGCCGGCATCCCTACCACGTTGCCTTGCGCGAAACTGGCCCGATCACGGTGCTGGATCTGGACGAAGCCAAGAGCGTGACCCGCGCCACGCTGGACACCTCGACCACGATCATCGTCGCCACCCGGCAAGCCTTCCAGGTCGAGGACGAGGAATGCCGCAAGGTCTACCAGTCCAGCGGCGCGTTGATGCACCACTTCGACCACCTCGCACCGGTCCAGCGCGACGAACTGCTGAAAGAGGGTCAGGGCACGGAGCAGACCATCCCCTACTCGCTCGCCAACGTGCTGCGCCTGCGCCGGCCCTTCGTCATCGTCGATGAAGCCCACAACAGCCGCACCGAACTGGCCTTCGACATGCTGGCGCGCTTTCGCCCCAGCGGTGTGCTGGAACTCACCGCCACGCCCGATCTGGAGCGCACCCCGTCCAACGTACTGCACAGCGTCTCCGCCGCCGAGTTGAAGGCGGAGGAAATGATCAAGTTGCCAGTGGTGCTGGAAACCGAACCGAACTGGCAACAGTGTCTGGCGGACGCCATCGGTCGCCGCGATGCCTTGCACAAACTGGCCGACGAGGAACGCCGGGCGGGTGCGGCCTACCTGCGGCCAATCGTGCTGATACAGGCCGAACCGCGTCGGGCCGGCGTCGAAACCCTGGATTTCGAACGGGTGCGCGACGAACTCATCACCAATCATCGCATCCCCTCTGACGAAATCGTGATGGCCACCGGCGAGGAAAAAGGGTTGGAAAAGGTCGAGGCGGATTACCCACTGGGCATCGCCGATCCGACTTGCCCGGTGAAATTCGTCATCACCCAAAAGGCGCTGGCCGAGGGCTGGGATTGTCCCTTTGCCTACATCCTAGTCAGCATGGCCTCGTTGCATTCAGCCACGGCGGTGGAACAGTTGCTGGGGCGGGTGCTGCGGCAACCGGATGCCCGTCATCGGCAGGCACGGGCCTTGAATCAATCCTACGCCTTCGTGGTATCGCGCAACTTCGCGGAAACTGCCGGCGCCTTGCGTGATCGGCTGGTGGCGGGCGCCGGCTTCGAGCGACGCGAGGTGAGCGAATTCGTGACCGCCGCCCAGACCGAACAGGCGCGGCTCGATCTGGAAGGACATGCCGGGCGTGTGGTGGTCCGGCCGGTGGCGATTACCTTGCCAGAGAAGCCGAATCTCAAGAGCGTACCCAAGTTCATCCGCGATAAAGTGACCTGGAACGGCACGCTCAACACCCTGACCATCGACGCGCCGTTGAGCGAGGACGAGACGGAAACGCTCAAGGCATCGGTGACGTCCGAAACCGCCGCCGCCGCCATCGTCGAGGCGGCCAAAATCAGCCGCACCACCGCCATCGAGTTCTTCCAGACGCCGGCGGAACGGGGCGAGCGCTTTCGGGTGCCGCAACTCGCCCTGCGCGTGCAAGGTGAGTTGCGCTTGTTCGATGACCCGGAGGTACTGGAATATCCTTGGGATCTCTCGCCCTACGACGCCACGCCGACCGCCGACGATCTGACCGCGCTGGGGGCGGGCCTCAAGGTTTCGGAAGGCGGCG
>JBATDL010000607.1:0-1734 GCA_049663445.1 Candidatus Competibacter sp. | reverse complement strand
GTGCAGGGCCGCGGCTCCGGCGATCCACAGCCAGGCCGCCTGTGCCGGCTGCTGCACGAACGGCAGGATCGCGATGGCAATGATCGCCTGCACCGCCGACAGCAGAATCACCGCCGAAAACCGGTCGATGTTCAGCCGCAGCGCGGCATTCCAGCCCGCATGCAGCAATGCCGCGAAAACCACGGCGCAGAAAACGAAAAGGCTCATTCGGCGGGGCCCGGCGGGAATCGGAAGCGGCGAATTGCAAGGCGGGTCGGCTGCGAACCCTAACGCTTCAGCCACCGGCGTACCACGATTGATTGCCCGCGCTCCGCCGATGGCGGGGCATTTCGACGCAAATGCCGCCAGAACAACTTACCAGAAAGTAACCATCCAGCGAATACCAGCGGCGAAAAAGCGCGCATCCAGTATTCGGTCGACTTTTATTAATCTCCGGGCAATGGGTTCGCCTGTCTAGTGCAGTCTACGCAACATGCCAGGGGCATCGCTGAAAATGAGTGACGTCGGGATTCCTACGATTGCGCCCGTGGCGCCAGCCGCGTTCCGCCCCTCCACCTCGCTGGCCCTGGCGCTTCCGGTCTTCGCCGGCACGCTGTTTCTCAGCGCTTTCCTGCTGTTCGGCGTCCAGCCCATGTTCACCAAGATGGTGCTGCCCCGGCTTGGCGGTTCGCCTTCGGTCTGGTCGGTCGCGATGTGCTTCTTCCAGGGTGCGCTGCTGCTCGGATACGCCTATGCGCATGTGCTGACGACGCGGTTTTCGCCACGCGCGGCGGTTCTCACCCACCTGGCCGTCCTCGTCGTGGCATTCCTGTCGCTACCCATCGCGGTTGCCACCGGATGGGGCGATGCGCCTGCCAGCGGCACCAGCTTCTGGCTGGTCGGCCTGTTTTCGGTTTCCGTCGGACTGCCGTTCTTCGCTGTCGCCGGCAACGCACCGCTTCTGCAGGCATGGTTCTCGCGCACCGGTCACGCCCACGCCGGCGATCCTTATTTCCTGTATGGCGCCTCCAACATCGGCAGCCTGCTGGCGCTGCTGGCCTATCCGGTGCTGGTTGAACCCTCGTTGACGCTGGCCGACCAGAGCTTGGCCTGGAAGGCCGGATTCGGTGTCCTTGCGGTGCTGGTCGCAGCATCCGCGCTGGTCATGCTGGCGCGCAATTCGGCGATTTCCGCAGTTTCTGGCGTGGACGTCGCCCGCGAAGATGCCGCGCCGGGCATGCGCGACCGCGCCGTCTGGGTGGGGCTGTCCTTCGTCCCCTCCGCGCTGCTGGTCGCGGTCACCGCGCATGTTTCCACCGATGTCGCCGCCGCGCCGTTCCTGTGGGTGGTGCCGCTGGCGCTGTTTCTCGTCACCTTCATCATCACGTTCCAGCGCAATCCGGTGCTGCCGCACGCGCTGATGCTCAAGCTGCAGCCGTTCGTGATGGCGCCACTTGCGGTTTCTGCGATCTTCATCGCGCCCGACAGCTGGTTCACCGCGCTGGCGCTGGCGCTGAGCGCGTTCTTCGTCTCCACCATGGTGGCCCACGGCGAACTCGTCCGCCGCCGCCCCGCGGCCGGCCACCTGACCGAATTCTACCTCTGGATGAGCGTTGGCGGCGTTCTCGGCGGTTCGTTCTCCGGCCTTCTGGCGCCAAACCTGTTCAACACGGTTCTCGAGTATCCGATCCTGCTTGCGCTGTGCCTGGCCTGCCGTCCCGGTGTGTTCGGCCTGCCGCGGGCCACCTATCTGCG
>JBATDL010000606.1:0-2308 GCA_049663445.1 Candidatus Competibacter sp. | reverse complement strand
CGCTGGCGATGGGCAGCGGCACGCAACTGGCGCATGCCACGGCGGATATGATTTTACTGTCGGAACGGCTCGAACATCTGGTGCGCGGCGTGGATACGGCACGACGGACTTTGACGATCATGCGAGAGAATTTCGCCTGGGCGATCGGGTACAATCTGATTGCACTGCCGCTGGCGGCCGGCGGCTGGCTGACGCCCTGGATGTCGGCGCTGGGCATGTCGTTCAGTTCGCTGCTGGTGGTGGTGAACGCGCTACGGCTCCGGCAAGCCTGAGAGGGGTGATAGTGTCATGCGAATCCTGTATCTGTTGATCCCGATGGCTCTGGGGGTGATCGGCGTGGCGTTGTGGGCTTTTTTGTGGGCGGTCCGAACCGGGCAGTTCGACGATCTGGAAGGACCGGCCCACCGCATCCTGATGGACGACGACGACCCCCGCATCCCCCGATACGGGCAGCATCAGGATGATGATAAGCCATTAAATGATAGAGAAAATTGAGTTATCATTATCTTATAAACCGCAAGGAGAACAACGATGTTTACCTTTCAAAACTTCCCACTCGTCATCATCATCGCGTTGCTGATCGCCGCCTGGCTGAGCTTTCTGTCGGTCGTGCCCTGGAGCACCTTGTTCTAAGCCTTCCACGATTTTCCCCTGGGCGGCGCGCCGCGCAAGCCGTTCGGATAATCCGCAAAACCGCCGCCTTTCTCCTCGCCGGGCAAGGCGGCTTTTCATTGCGGCTTTTCGTTGCGGCATTGAGGGCGGATCATGAGGCGACAGGCGGCTGAACCATGACGGATATGAAACTCGAACAGGCGGTGCTGGCGATTCTGGCGGATGGCGCGGAGCACGCCGAACAAGAACTCATCGAACACCTATCGGCGGAACCGGCAATGCTGGCGCAAGTGGTGCAGGCCTTGCGAGATCTGGGGCTAGAGCTGCAAGCGTCACCGGACGGCGACTACCGCTTGGCGGAACCGCTGGAGCTGCTCGACCGCCAGCGAATCGCCGCCGAGTTGAGCGATGGCGCCCGGCTTCGGTTAAGCCGACTGGAAGTATATCCGCTGCTGGATTCCACCAACGCCTATTTACTGGCCAAGGCGCGCGAGGAGTGGCCGGGCGGCGCGGTTTGCCTGGCCGAACGGCAACAAGCGGGGCGGGGCCGTCTGGGGCGTTCCTGGGTATCGCCGTTCGGCGCCGGGCTGTTTGCTTCGCTGCTGTGGCGGTTTGACGGGCAACCGGCGGCGCTGAGCGGTTTGAGCCTGGCGACCGGCATCGCCGTGGCCCGGACCCTGCGGGCGCTGGGCGTGGCGGAGGTCGGACTCAAGTGGCCGAACGATGTGCTGTGGCGAGAACGCAAGCTGGGCGGAATTCTGTTGGAGTCCGGTTCCAGCGCGGGAACCTTGCATGTCGTGGCCGGCATCGGCCTGAACGTGGCGCTACCGCGACAGGCAGCGTTGGCCATCGATCAGCCCTGGGTCGATTTGCGGGAAATTCTGGGTATTGGAGAGGTGTCCCGCAATCGGTTGGCCTCGATGTTGATCAATGAATTGGTGGAGATTTTTGGCCGGTTCGAGCAGGGCGGCTTTGCCGGTCTGGCCGAAGAATGGGCGTGCTTCGATCTGACCGTTGGCCGCCGGGTGCGGTTGCACTTACCGAATGCCGCCGTCACCGGCATTGTCCGTGGCGTGGATGCCAGCGGCGCGCTGTTGCTGGAACGTGTGGACGGCCGGGTGAACACCTATCTGGGTGGAGAGATCAGCTTGAGGCTCGAACCGTGATCCTGCTGGCGGATGTCGGCAACAGCCGGCTCAAGTGGGTGACCTGTGAGGGAGACAAGTTCCCAAGGCGCGGTCAGGCTAGCCACGATGAGGAAAGCTGGGCTGCTTTGGCGGAAAGTCAATGGCGCGATTTGCCGCGACCGGCGCGGGTGATGATCGTCAGCGTGGCCGGATCCGAAGCCCGAGCCGGTTTTACGGAATGGATCGATCAATGCTGGAGTGTTGACACGGAGTTCGTGGTCTCGACGGCGGCGGCCTGCGGCATTCGCAATTCCTACGCCGAACCGGAACGAATGGGCGCGGATCGCTGGGTAGCAATGATCGCCGCGCGGGCGCTGACCGATCGGACCTGTTACGTGGTGGATTGCGGCACGGCGGTCACCATCGATGCCTTGGCGGCGGATGGCCGGCACCTGGGTGGGGTGATTATTCCAGGGATGCGGTTGATGCGCGAGGTGCTATATCGGGAAACCCGGCAGATTCCTCCAGAGACGGGAGAGGCGCGGTTGTTCGGTCAGAGTACCCGTGAC
>JBATDL010000605.1:0-2143 GCA_049663445.1 Candidatus Competibacter sp. | reverse complement strand
GGCCGCCTTGCTGGCGGCGTTGGCCGAGACTCTGACCGAAATCGTCGCCGCGTCCTGAGTCGACCCATCCGCCATGGAACCCACCACCATCCTGCTGCTGGGCATCGTTGCCCTGCTGGGAGGGTTTATCGACGCCATCGCCGGCGGCGGCGGAATGCTGGTCATGCCCGCGCTGCTGAGCATCGGGATGCCACCGCATCTGGTGGTCGGCACCAACAAACTGGTCGGCACCTTCGGCACTTTCAGCGCCTCACTGACCTTCATCCGCAAGGGCCTGTTCCAACCGGCGTTGTGGTGGGCGATGAGTTTCGGCACCTTCGTCGGAGCGCTGCTCGGCGCGGTGCTGATTTATCTGCTGAGCGCCGGCACGCTGAAGACGCTGCTGCCGTTGGCGATCCTGCTGGCGTCGGGCTATCTGATCTGGCCGCGCCGGACACCACCGGTCCAAGCGATTCCGCGACCGGAGGCCACACCGGCGGGCCGGCGCGGCGTCAAGCTGCTGGCCGGCGGACTGATCGGTTTTTACGACGGGTTCATCGGTCCCGGCACCGGCGCGTTCTGGATGGTAGCGGCGATGAAGCTATTCCACCTGGAGCTGGTGGCCGCCGCCGGGGTAGCGCGCTTTATGAACTTCGTCAGTAACCTCACCGCGCTGCTGACCTTCGTCATCCTGGGTAACATCGATTACACCGTTGGCCTGACCATGGGCGCGACCCTCATGCTCGGGGCGTTCGTCGGCGCCCACAGCGCCATTCGCTACGGCGCGCCGTTCATCCGCCCGGTGTTCCTGCTGGTGGTGGCGCTGATGGCGGGACGCTTGCTGCTGGCGGGTTGAAAACCGCGATGGTCGGGAGACCGGCAACTTCGCGCGCGGCGTGATGAAAATGTGACTTCCCGGATCGATCATGGTCCGATCCGGCATCGACCGGCGGCGGGGAGTATTCATCTTGACCGACACCCACATCCCACAGACCTCATCCATGACTCGCACGGTATTGCTGGTCGAGGACGACCGCGATATCGCCGCGCTGGTCAAGCTGCACCTTCAGGACATCCACTGCCGGGCGGAAATCGCCGGTTGCGGGCAGGATGCGCTGACCCTGTACGCCCGCAACCGTTACGACTTGGTGATTCTGGATTTGATGCTGCCCGATCTGGACGGGCTGACCGTGTGCCAGCGCCTGCGCAACGACGGTGACTACGTGCCGATCCTGATGCTGACCGCCAAGTCCTCGGAACTCGACCGGGTGTTGGGGCTGGAACTGGGCGCGGACGATTATCTGGTCAAGCCGTTCAGCTTCCCGGAACTGCTGGCGCGGGTGAAAGCCCTGCTGCGCCGGGCCGAGGCCCTGGGCAAGCACGGTGAAGCCAAGGCAAGCGACGAGCGCATCATCCGTGGCGAACTGGCGATCGAAACCGACAAGCGCCGAGTCACCCTCGCCGACCGGGAGTTGTCGCTCACCGCCAAGGAGTTCGACCTGCTGCTGTATTTCGCCCGCCATCCCGGCCGGGTGTTCAGTCGCGGCCAACTTCTCGATCAGGTCTGGGGCTACGGCCACGACGGCTACGAACACACGGTCAACTCGCACATCAACCGTCTGCGCGCCAAGCTGGAACCGAATCCGGCGGAACCCTGCTACCTGCTCACCGTCTGGGGCGTCGGCTACAAGTTTGCCGAATCATGCTGAACACCCTGTACGGCAAACTGGCGCTGGCGCTGGCGGTGCTGCTGGGCGCCATCGGTCTGAGCTATGGCTTGATCAGCCATGGCCTGACCCAGCGCTACTTGCAGGAAGCGCAACAGCGTTTCAACCGCGACCTGGCCCGCAATCTGGTCGCCGATCAGAAACTGGTCGCCGAGGGCAGACTCGACCCACGGGCGCTGAAAGCCACCTTCGAGCGTTACATGACCATCAACCCCAGCATCGAAATCTATCTGCTGGGCCTGGACGGCGCGATTCTCGCCTACTCCGCCGAACCGGCGGCGGTCAAACGCGACCATGTTGCCCTGGAGCCGATTCGCGCGTTTCTGGCCGGGGCTGAGTTGCCGATTCTCGGCGACGACCCGCGCAGTCACGACGCCCGCAAGAGTTTCTCGGCCACGCCGGTCCCCTCGGCGGAACAGCCCGAAGCTTATCTGTAC
>JBATDL010000604.1:0-2944 GCA_049663445.1 Candidatus Competibacter sp. | reverse complement strand
TTACTGGCTTATGGGTTGACTGTCGGTCTGGTGCCGCCCGCCGCCCCGTTTTTTCCGGCCTCTTGGCTCAATCAGGACCATTTCCTGGCCACCGCCGGTTTCCCCATCCAGTTGCTGCGCATGGGTTGCGCCTTGGGCGCCATGGTCGGTGTGTGGCTCTACCGTTTACAGTCTACACCCGAGCTGCGGCGTGATGGGCCGGTCCGGCGCTGGTGGCGCCCCGCCGGATTCGTGCTGCTGGTCGCTTTGGGCGGCATCGCCGCCGTCTGGCAGGGCAACAACGCCGATGCCGAAGGTCGCCAGCGCTTGTTGGAGCAGGTCGTGGAGATCGCCAGAACCATCAAGATCGAGTACGCCAAGGCGCTCACCTTCACGGCGGCGGACCGGGGTACGCCGATGTTCGAGCGGATTCGTCAGCAAATGATCGCTTACCGACAAATTTACCCGGTGCGCGGTATCTACAGTATGGGTTTGCGCCGGGGCGCCCTGGCGTTTGGGCCGGAAAGTTACGCCGAGGACGATCCGATGGCCTCGCCGCCGGGCACGGTTTACGACGTTCCCGATGCCATAGGCTTTAAGGTGTTTCGGACCGGTCAGCCGGCGGTGGTGGGGCCGGTGACCGACACATACGGCAGCTTCGTCTCGGCACTGGCGCCGGTATTCGATCCCCGTTCGGGCGAAGTGTTGATGCTGGTCGGGCTGGATGTGCTGGCCGAAGCATGGAGCGCCCGGCTTGCCGCCAGCCGCCTGCCGGTCATCGCCGGCAGTCTGATCCTGCTGCTGGCGTTCCTGGCGGGCATCAGCGCAGTGGAATGGCGCAACCGGCTGCCGGATGCGCGGCGCTTGCGCTGGCGCTACTTGGAAACCGTGCTGGCCGGCGGTTGGGGGTTGCTGCTGGTAGCGGCGGTCACGGCGCTGAACATTGAGGCGGAAAACCGCGAGCATCGGAGCATTTTTCATCGTCTGGCCGATGCCCACGCCGCCAACATCCGCAGCAGCCTGCAAGATATCCACACCAACCTGGAAGTCATGGTCCGCTTCTTCGAATCCAGCCAGCGGGTAGAGCGCGAGGAATTTCGCACTTTCGTCCTGCCCATGCTGCAATCCAGCCTGGTCCAGTCCTACGAATGGGTTCCGTGGGTGCCGGCGGCGGACAAGGATGCCATGGAAGCCGAAGTGCGGCGGGAGGGTCTGAGCGGCTTTGCGATCTGGCAACGCGACACCGTCGGTGGGCAGGTTCCCGCCGTGGGCCGGGCGGATTACTACCCGGTCTATTTTGCGGAACCGCTGGCCGGCAACGAGGTGATTTTAGGGTTCGATCTGGGTTCCGAACCGCTACGGCGTACCGCGCTGGAAACGGCGGCGCGCACCGGTTTGATTGTCGCCACCGAACCGATCAGTTTGGTCCAGGAGGGTGGCCGGCCGTATCGGGTACTGGTGTTGCAACCGCTGTTTGCGCCGGGCGAAACGCGTCGGGAGAGCCCAAACACCGGCTGGTTGACTGGTTGGCCACAGGGGTTCGCCGTGGGTATCGTGCGCTTGCAGTCCTTGCTGAGTGAGTCGCTGCCGGCCGGGACTGGCGCCGAAGGCGAGATCACGATACGACTGCTTGACCTGACGCCCGGCCGCAGTGAGCCGAGGCTGCTGGCGACGTACCCGCCCGATTTGGAGAGCAAAGCCGTCGCCGCCGCCGCCGCCGCACGGCTCGATGCCCGCGAGTTTCAGACGATTTATCCCCTGTTTGACTTCGGCCGCACCTATGCAATCCTGATTCAAGCCACGCCGGCCTTCCACACCACTCATCCGCCGCGCGCCGGCTGGTTGGTCGGGCTGGCGGGGCTGCTGTTGGTCGGGGTGTTTACGGCCTTTGTCGGGGTGTTGCGTAACCGCCAGGGTTCTCTGGAGCGCGAAGTGCGGGAACGCACGGCCGAACTGCGGGAAAGTGAGGAGCGCTTTCATCGGATGTTCGAGAAACACGACGCGATCATGCTGCTGATCGAGCCGGAGAATGGGAAAATTCTGGATGCCAATCAGGCGGCGGTGCGCTATTACGGCTACCCGGTGTGGCAGCTCCGTACGATGACCATCGAAGACATCAACACACTGTCGCCCGAAGAGATAGCGCGGCAGCGGCGGCAGGCGCTGCAAACCCAGCACAACTGCTTCATATTCCACCACCGGCTTGCCAGCGGCGACATCCGGGTGGTGGAAGTTCATTCGTCCCCGATCAGGCTGCGGGCGAAACTGATCCTGTTCTCGATCATCCACGACATCACCGAGCGCGAGGCGCAGGAGCGCGAGTTGCGCCGACTAGCCACCACCGACCCGCTGACCGGGCTGGTCAATCGTCGCCGGTTTCTAGAGCAGCTTGGTCTGGAGTTGGCGCGGTTCCAGCGCTATACCAAGCCCGCAGCGCTGTTGATGCTGGATCTGGATCATTTCAAACAGGTGAACGACCAGCACGGTCACGCGGCCGGCGATGCCGTGTTGCGGCATTTCGCCGCGCTTGCCCAGCGGGTGCTGCGCAAGATCGACCGCATCGGCCGGCTGGGTGGCGAGGAGTTCGGTGCACTGCTGCCGGGCACCGATGAGGAGGGCGCGCGGCAACTGGCCGAGCGGTTGCGAAATCGGGTAGCGGAATCGCCGGCCGGCACCGAAGCCGGCGCGATCAGTTTTACCGTCAGCATCGGCGTCACGTTGCTCACGCCGGCCGACACCAAAGTCGAATCGGTGTTGAATCGGGCCGACTGCGCGCTGTACCGCGCCAAGGAAGCGGGGCGCAACCGGGTGGAAGTGGAACGGTAGGGTGCGGTCACGTCTCTCCGAACAACTCCGCCAGTTTCGTGCCGGGGTCGGGAGCGCGCATGAAAGCTTCGCCCACCAGAAAGGCATGTACCCCGTTCTCGCGCAGCAGCGCCACGTCCGCCGGGGTGTGAATGCCGCT
>JBATDL010000603.1:0-2647 GCA_049663445.1 Candidatus Competibacter sp. | reverse complement strand
ATGGCGGCGATGCACCGGCGCCTTTTGCAGGTAGAACAGCACATCGTGCATCCAGCCCATGTTCCATTTGAAGCCGAAACCGAGTCCGCCCTGATCGGTGGGCCGCGACACGTTCGGCCAGGCGGTCGATTCCTCGGCGATCATCATGACGCCTGGATGTTGAGCGTGAACCACTGCGTTGGTGTGCTTGATGAACTCGATGGCTTCCAGATTCTCGTTGCCGCCGTACTTATTGGGAATCCATTCCTTCTTGGAGTAATCCAGATACAGCATCGAGGCCACCGCATCGACCCGCAACCCGTCGAAATGGAAATTTTCCAGACAGTACAGCGCATTGGCGATCAGGAAATTTTCGATCTCGTGGCGACCGTAGTTGAAGATCAGCGTGCCCCAGTCCGGATGCTCGCCCTGGCGGGGGTCGGCGTGTTCGTATAGATGCGTGCCGTCGAACCAGGCCATGGCATGGGCATCCTTGGGGAAATGCGCCGGTACCCAGTCGAGAATCACCCCGATGTTGTTTTGGTGGCAGCGGTCGATCAACTCCATCAGATCGTCCGGCTTGCCGAAGCGCGCGGTCGGCGCGTAGAAGTTGGAAATCTGATACCCCCAGGACGGACCGTAGGGATGCTCGGCCAGCGGCAGGAATTCGATGTGGGTGAACCCCATTTTCAGCACATAGGGAATCAACTGGTCGGCCAGTTCCCGGTAGGACAGGAAGCTGCCGTCCGGCCGGTGCCGCCACGAACCGGCGTGGACCTCGTAAATGGCCACCGGCCGTTCCCAGGCTTTGGCGCCCGCTCGCCGTTGCATCCACTCGCCATCGCGCCACTGATGCTTGCCGGCCGGATCGTAGACCACGCTGGCGGTGCCGGGTGGCGTCTCGGTGTGGAAGGCATAGGGGTCGGTTTTCAGAAACAGGGGACCCTTGCGGGGCAGAATCTCGAACTTGTACAGATCGCCTTCGCCCAGACCGGGCACGAACAACTCCCAGATCCCCGAACCCGGCCGCAGGCGCATCGGGTGACGGCGGCCATCCCATTCATTGAAGGTGCCGACCACGCCGACCCGCTGGGCATTGGGCGCCCAGACCGCGAAGTTGACCCCGGAGACACCGTTCACCGTGCGGATGTGCGCGCCGAATTTTTCGAAAATCCGGTAGTGATTGCCCTCGGCGAACAGGTGACAGTCCTGGTCGCCGAAGATCGAGAACGCAAAGGCATAGGGATCCTCGAAAGTCCAGGTCCGGCCGTGCTCGGTCGCGCTCAGTCGATAGCGCAGCGACTCCGGCTGGCCGATGACCCGCGTTTCGCACAAAGCGCCGCCGTGGACCCAGTGCAGCGGGTATAACATCCGTGGCTGGTTTTCGCACAGCAGGAAGGGCGTTTCCGCGTCCGGCAACAGAGCACGCACCACGCTCAGGCCGGGTTCCTCCGGCAGCGGATGCGGTCCCAGCAGGGCGTGAGGATCGGTGGAAGACCCCTCGATCAGCTCGGCGCATTCCGCCGCCGTCAGGGTGGAGTGCGGCTGGTCCTCTCGCAACAGGAAGCGCAATCCATCCACCTCGGCCTGTTCTTGCAGCCGCGCGGCGAAGGTGTGGACGTCGGTCCGCAGCGCATCGACATGGTAAACCTGGTGCCAGAACAGCGCGTTGGCCCACAGAAAATTACGGACCTCGGGCCGCTCCAGGTCGAACCCCAGCATTCCTTCGGCGTCATCGTGGTCGTAGATCCGTGTGCCGTCGAACCAGCTCAGTTCCTGCCCCTCAAGCGGCATGAGTGGCGGAATCCAGTCGAGGATCACCCCGATATCCCGCTGGTGACAGGCATCGACGAAAGCCATCAATTCTTCGGGCCGACCATGACGGGGGTTGGAGGTGTAATAGCTGGCCACCGTCTCGTCGTCGGCCCAGAACGCCAGTTCGACATGGCTGAAACCCCGTTCCGACAGCCAGGGCAGGACGATCTCCTCGAGCTGGCCATAGGTGGCGACCTGTCCGGGGCCAGCGGCGGCGGACTCGCTCAGCGTGACCTGGTGAATGGCGACCGGCATCTCCCAGCCGGGCGTCTCCATGGCCCGCGCCATCCAGGGGGCATCGCTCCAGTCGTGGCAACGTTGCCAGTCGTATACGAAAGCGGCGGTTTTGGGATAGGCCTCGGTATGGAAGGCCAGCGGGTCGGTCTTGAGAAACACCGCGCCTTCGGCGTTGCGAATTTCGTACTTGTACAACTCGCCCAGACCGAGATCCGGCACGAACAGTTCCCACACTCCGGACTCATGCCGCTCCAGCGGATGGCGGCGACCGTCCCATTCATTGAAGGTGCCGACCACACTGACCCGGCTGGCGTGGGGTGCCCAGACCGTGAAGTTGACCCCCATGACGCCTTCCTTCACTCGCAGGTGCGAGCCCAGTTTGGCGAACAGGTTTTCCAGCGTTCCCGCTCGCAGCGCCTGGCCGTCGGCGCGGGTGAAAGAGGGTTCGTGAATGGCGTAGGGGTCGTGGAAGGTGGAGGACTGGCCGGCGGCTTCGATGGCGAGGAGTCGGTACGCCAGCGTCGTGGCTCCCGGAATTCGGGCCACGAACAATCCATCCGGATGTGCGCGCTGCATTTCCCGCCGGGCAGAACCGTTCGCCGGTAGCACGTAGGCC
>JBATDL010000602.1:0-1731 GCA_049663445.1 Candidatus Competibacter sp. | reverse complement strand
GGGTTATCTGCCCATGGCCGCGCTGGCCGCATTGCTGCTGCTGGTGGCATGGAACATGAGCGAACTCAAGCACTTTCGTCATATCATTCAGGTGGCGCCTGGCAGCGACATCCTGGTCTTGCTGGTCTGTTTCGGATTGACGGTGCTGTTCGATATGGTGGTCGCCATCAGCATCGGTGTGGTGCTGGCCGCGCTGCTGTTCATGAACCGCATGGCGGCCTTGACGGGCGGCAAGCATGTGGAGGCCGATCATCCTCATCTGGAAAGCCCGCTGCCGGACGGCGTGCGCTTATACGAAGTCTCCGGTTCGCTCTTCTTCGGCGCGGCGGAAAAGGCGATGAGCGCCTTGCACGATATCGGTGTCCGGCCGCGAGCGGTGATCATCGATATCGAAGCAGTGACAGTCATGGATGTGTCGGGATTGGTGGCGCTGGATTCGGCCATCGAGCGGCTGCGGAGTGACGGTGTATTGGTGGCGGTGGCGGGCGTGCACGGCCAGCCGGCACTGCTGATGCGTCGCGCCGGGCTGCACAACATTCCCGGCAAATTGTTATTGTCGGCCAGCTTGCCGCAGGCGCTGGCGCGAGTGCGGCATTATTTGGGTGAAACCGCGACCGGCCGGCCCTTTCTGACCGAGAAGATCTCCTGAACGGCTGGGGGATGCCTGCTCGTGGGGTGGATGCTGTCCAACCGGCGTTGTGACCCCGCCGCAGAGGCCAATATTCCGGCCAATGAGGCGGGTGGGCCATCAGGACTTTCGCCGCACGGAACGACAGGCCGAGCGAAAGTCCTGAATTGAGATGGCCCTGTTTTAGATCAGACCGGCTGCCGGTGGAGTTGATGCTCCTGCGCATCGACTACGGCGATGGCGGTCATGTTGATGATCCGTCGCGCGGTCGCCGAACGAGTCAGAATATGCGCCGGCTTGGCCAAGCCGAGCATGATCGGTCCCACCGAGACGCTGTTAGTCACTTCCTTGAGCAGGTTGTGAGAGATGTTGGCGGCGTCGGCATTGGGCATGATCAACAGGTTGGCCGCGCCCTTCAGTTGCGAATGCAGAAATACCCGACTGCGCAATGTCTCGGACAAGGCGGCATCGCCGCGCATCTCGCCGTCCACTTCCAGCTCGGGGGCACGCTGGCGGATGATCTGCAACGCCTCCGCCATCTTGCGCGCCTGCCGCGACTTATGCGAACCAAAGCTGGAGTGGGACAGCAGGGCGATTTTCGGCGGTAGGAAGCGGCCGACTTCCTCCGCCGCCAGCAAGGTGATGTCGGCGATTTCCTCGGCTGTTGGGTCCGTGTTGATGTCGGTGTCGCAGAAGAACAGTGGTCCGAGCGAGGTAATCAACATGTTCATGGCCGCCGGGGTCTTGACGCCTTCGCGCAGGCCGACGATGTCCAGCACGTATTCCACATGATCGGGAAAGCCGCCGATCAATCCGCACAGCAGAGCATCGCCGTAGCCGAGGCGCAGCATGAGTGACCCGATCACCGTGGCGCGCGTGTTGACCCGGACCCGGGCTTTGTTGGGATCGACCCCGTAATGTCCGCGTAACTTGTGGTATTCCTGCCAGCATTCCTCGTAGTAGGGATTGTTCTGGGGATCGATGATCTCAAAATCCTGATCGGGGCGGATGCGCAGACCCAATTCGGCGATGCGTTGCTCGATGCGTCCGCGCCGCCCGATCAGAATGGGTTTGGCGAGACCGTCGTCGATGACGCCCTGCAC
>JBATDL010000601.1:0-4864 GCA_049663445.1 Candidatus Competibacter sp. | reverse complement strand
CGCCTGGAAGGCGTCAACGACTTGCGCCGGTCGGGTCTGAACAAGATCCGCGCCGGCGTCACCAGTCTCGAAGAAATCAACCGAGTGACAACGGATTAACCACCGTGGCCAAACAATCGACGCTGGCGAAAGCCAAGAAAAAAGACGAAGAGCTGACTTTCAAATGGGAAGGTACCGACAAACGCGGCGTTCGGGTCAAGGGCGAGCTGCGGGGTGTTCACCAAAACCTGATCAAGGCCGAACTGCGCCGGCAGGGCATCATCCCGCTGAGCGTCAAGAAAAAAGCCAAGCCGCTGTTCACCTTGGGCGACAAAATCGTCCCGAAGGACATCATGCTGTTCACCCGCCAAATGTGCACCATGCTGAGCTCCGGCATCGCCGTGGTGCAAGCCCTGGATATGGTCGGGCACAGCAACCGCAAGACCAAGGTCAAGGAACTCGTCCTCGACGTCAAGGCCGAGGTGGAAAGCGGCACCGCGCTTTCCAAGGCATTCGCCAAGCATCATCTGTACTTCAACGATCTGTACTGCAGCTTGGTGCATGCCGGCGAGGAAGCCGGCGTGCTCGAGGTGCTGCTCGACAAGATCGCGACCTATCTGGAAAAATCCGAAGCGCTGAAGGCCAAGGTCAAAAAAGCGCTGACTTATCCCGCCATCGTTCTGGTGTTCGCCTTTGTCGTCACCGCCATCCTGCTGCTCTTCGTGATTCCAACCTTCGAAGATCTGTTCAAGGGGTTCGGCGCAGAATTGCCGGCCCTGACCCGGTTTGTTATCGATCTTTCGGCGGTTTTCCAAAAGTACTGGTATCTCATTTTGGGCGCGCCGGTGGTGGCCGTGGTCGGTTTTCTGGAAGCGCGCAAGCGTTCGCGCACCTTCTACCGATGGTTGGACCGCATGGTTCTGCAACTGCCGCTGATCGGCGACCTGGTCGCCACCTCGGCCAACGCCCGTTTCGCCCGTACCCTGTCCACCCTGTTCAGCGGCGGCGTGCCGCTGGTGGACGCCATGCTCAGCGTGGCCGGCGCCACCGGCAACTACGTCTACGAGAAAGCAGTGCTGGATATGCGCGACTCGGTGTCCATCGGCCAACAACTGAACTTCGCCATGCGCCAGAGCAGCCTGTTTCCCGACATGGTGGTCCAGATGGTGGCCATCGGTGAGGAAGCCGGCTCACTGGGCGACATGCTGGCCAAGGTCGCCGATTTCTACGAGGCGGAAGTCGATCAGAAGGTCGATACCCTGACCACCATGATCGAACCGCTGCTGATGGCTTTCCTGGCCGGCGTGGTTGGCACGCTGGTGATCGCCATGTACCTGCCAATCTTCAAGCTGGCCTCGGCGGTCTGACGGCGATCCGCAATGACCCTGCTGGAGCTGCTGGCCGGTTCGCCCGTGCTGTTTGTCATCCTGATCGTGCTGCTCGGTCTAATGGTCGGCAGCTTTCTCAACGTGGTCATTTACCGCCTGCCGCTCATGATGCAGCGGGAGTGGCGGGCGCAATGCGCGGAACTGCTCGAGCTGCCGACTCCGGACGACGCGCCCCGGCTGAGCCTGTGGGGGCCGCGCTCGCAATGCCCACACTGCCATCACCTGATCGGCGCCGTGGAAAATATCCCGCTGCTGAGTTACATCCGACAGCACGGCCGCTGCGCCCACTGTAGCGCCGCGATCGGCGTCCAGTACCCACTAGTAGAAGCGGCGAGCGGGCTGCTGGCCGGCATCGTGGCCTGGAAGCTCGGCTTCGGCTGGCCGGCGGCGGCGGTGCTGCTGTTCACCTGGACCCTGCTGGCGGCCAGCATCATCGATCTCCACCACCAGTTGTTGCCCGACGATCTGACCCTGCCGCTGTTGTGGCTGGGGCTACTGGCGGCGCTGTTCGGACTGGGCGCCGAGCTGCGCGACGCCGTGATCGGCGCCATGGCCGGCTACCTGTCGCTTTGGCTGGTCTACCAGGGCTTCCGGCTGTTAACCGGTAAGGAAGGCATGGGCCATGGCGATTTCAAGCTGCTGGCGGCGCTCGGCGCCTGGACCGGCTGGCAGTACCTGGTCACTATCGTGCTGCTGTCTTCGCTGGTGGGCGCGATCTGTGGGCTGGCACTGATATTGCTGCGTGGCCGGGCGCGCGGTGCGCCGTTGCCCTTCGGCCCCTTTCTAGCCGCCGCCGGCTGGATCACGCTGCTGTGGGGCGAAACGATCAATCGTGCCTATCTCCACTGGCTGGGGTTCTGACCCGTGCTGGTTATTGGGCTAACGGGCGGCATCGGCAGCGGCAAGACGGCGGTCAGCGACCGCTTTGCGCGGCACGGTGTACCGGTCATCGATACCGACCTGATCGCTCGCGAACTGGTCGAGCCCGGCCAATCCGCCCTGGCCGACATCGTGGCCGAGTTCGGATCGAACTGCCTCGACAGCGACGGCCGGCTGCACCGCGCGCGCCTGCGCGAGCGGGTTTTCGCCGATCCCGCCGGACGACAGCGGCTTGAAGCCATCCTGCATCCCCGCATCCGCACCGTGGTGTGGGAACGCATCGCTGCCTTGACCGCCATCCCTTATTGTCTGGTGGTCATTCCGCTGCTGGCGGAGACCGGAATGACCGATCTGGTGGATCGTGTATTGGTGGTGGACGCACCCGAAGCCGAGCAAATCCGCCGGGTCATGGCGCGCGACCGAATCGACGCCATCCAGGCGCGGGCCATTCTGGCCGCTCAGGCCCGGCGCGATGCGCGGCTCGCGCTGGCGGACGATATTCTGGAAAACGACGGCGACTTTGTGGAACTGGACCGTCGGGTCACTGCCCTACACCGACAGTATTCGATGCTGGACGCCCGCCGGATTTGAGATCGGCAGCCCCTCGGGTTACGGTAGACAACCCCGGTGTCTTCGCATCTGAGCCGCCACAATCATCGCCGCGCCCGCGAGGTCGCCCTTGTACCCAGCCATCTGCTACGAACACCCCCTGAATGAACGTGCCCGTTCGTTGCTGCGCCTGGAATTCCTGTTTCAGCAGGTGAACCATGCCATTGCTGGGCATTCAAGCTGGGATAGCCGCACCGCATTGCAGGGTTTGTTCGACCTTCTGGCGCTGACCGGACGGAATGAATTCAA
Source organism: Candidatus Competibacter sp. (assembly GCA_049663445.1). Taxonomy (GTDB): domain Bacteria; phylum Pseudomonadota; class Gammaproteobacteria; order Competibacterales; family Competibacteraceae; genus Competibacter. The sequence goes on along the minus strand of JBATDL010000601.1, from coordinate 1,760 downwards.
AAGAGATTTGCTCAAAGAGTTGGAACGGCATGGCGCCACCCTGAGCCGCCTGCGGCAAGCTCCCGGCGTACACGCCGCCACCTTGGACAGCATACTGGCGGAAATCGGCTCGGTCATCGGGCAAGTTCATGGTCTGGATAGCCTAGTGTTGGAGGCGGTGCGACAAACCGACTTCCTCAGCTCCATCCACAAGCGGAGCCAGATTCCCGGCGGCACCTGCCGGTTCGATCTTCCAGCGTTTTATCACTGGCTACAACAGGATGCCCCGATCCGCACCAGCCACCTGCGGGAGTGGCTGACCCCTCTACTTCCTTTGCAGCAGGCCGCCACGTTGATTCTTCGACTAATTCGCGAGAGTGCCACACCTCGGCCGGAAATCGCCGTGCAGGGTTTTTTCCAACGGGGTCTCGACAGCAGCGCACCCCATCAGCTCGTTCGGGTCCTGCTACCGCCCGGCAATCCCTTTTTTCCAGAAATCAGCGGCGGCCGGCACCGTTTCGCGATCCATTTTCTCGAACAGCCGAACCCCAACCGCCGCGCCGTCCAGATCTCATCCGATATCGCCTTCGAACTGACCTGCTGCGCCATTTGAACTCGGCCCCCGACGCAGCCCCGCCAGCGGTCATGCCGCTTGGGTGGCTTGCCCCACCTCACCTCGCAAGGCGGCGATAATCGGCGCATCGGCGGCGGGGAACGCGAATTGCCCCATCTCGCCCGGCGATACCCAAACCAGCGACTGCCCTTCCCGGCCGTGCGGTTCGCCCTGGAAGTCGGTCACCCGCCAGACATCCAGCAACACACGCCGATCGGGATAGGCATGCCCGGTCTGGAGTAGTGGCACGGCGGCCTGCACCGTGATGCCCAGTTCTTCATGCAGCTCGCGGCCGAGTGCGCCGAGGACTGATTCGCCGTGCTCCACCTTACCGCCGGGAAACTCCCACAGCCCACCCTGATGGACATGGTCGGGCCGGCGGGTGATCAGCACCGTCCCATCGGCGCCGGCGACAATACCCACCGCCACATGCACGAAGGGGTGTTCTTCGGAAGTGTTCACGTCCGGTACTCGGCGTTGATGCGCACGTAGTCGAAGGACAGATCGGTGGTCCAGATTTGCGCCGCCGCCTCTCCTCGCCCGAGTCCGACCCGGATGGCGATCTCGGACCGTGCCATAACGCGCTGACCCTGTTCCTCGGTGTAGTCCGGGGCGCGGCCACCGTCGCGGACGATGCAAACCTCATCGAGATGAATGGTTACTTGCTCCAGCTCGAAAGCGTCCAAACCGGATCGGCCCACCGCCGCCAGGATCCGCCCCCAGTTGGGATCGGAGGCGAAAAAGGCGGTTTTGACCAGTGGCGAGTGGGCGATGGTGTAGGCGACCTGTCGGCACTCGGCGGCGTCCCGGCCACCCTCGACCCGCACGGTAATGAATTTGGTGGCGCCTTCGCCATCGCGGACGATGGCTTGCGCCAGCTCGACGCATACCTCGCCCACCGCCACCGCGAAGCGGGCGCGATCGTCACCCGCCGCCGGCACGTTCGCCCCGGACCGGCCGGTCGCCAGCAACAAGCAGGCATCATTGGTCGAAGTGTCGCCATCCACCGTGATCGTATTGAAGGAATCGGCGACCGCTTCGTGCAGGATCTCCCGCAGCAATACCGGTTCCACGGCAGCATCGGTGGCGACAAAAGCCAGCATCGTGGCCATGTCCGGCCGAATCATGCCGGCGCCCTTGGCGATACCGGTCACCGTCACCTCCCGCC
>JBATDL010000600.1:0-1700 GCA_049663445.1 Candidatus Competibacter sp. | reverse complement strand
TGACGGCCAGTGTCGGCATCGCCCTGTACCGGCCGGAATCGCCGGACAGTCTCGAACTGGCGATGACGCTGCTGCGGCAGGCCGACGCCGCCATGTACGCTGCCAAGCGGGCCGGCAAGAACGCTTGGCGGCTCGCCGAGACGGTCCATCCCGATCCGTCGTGAGCGGGACTGGCTGGAGTGCTAGACCGCTTCCAGGTGCTCGATGCACAGTTGCAGCCGGCGCTCGCCGCGCCACTCGTTTACATCCAGGCGGTAAGCGGCATGCACCCGCGCCGTGTCGGGGCTGAATCCAGCCGCCCGCCGGAAAGCGATCGCTTCCAGCGCCAGCGCCGTTCCCGGCGGCCGCAGCCACAGCTTGAGATGCTGGTCCTTCATGATGCGATGCGCGGTCACTTCGAACAGCCCGTCGAACAGCGGCTCGGGGAAGCCCTGCCCCCAAGGGCCAGCCTCGCGCAGCAGTTCGGCGGTTTCCAGGGAAAACTCCGCTGGCGCCAGTTCGCCGTCGCTCAGCAAGCGGCCATGCAGGTCGTCGTCGCTGAGCCACTGGCGGGTTTCGGCATCGAACGCCCGGTTGAACGATTCGAAATGCGCCATCGCCAACGTCAGGCCGGCGGCCATGGCATGACCGCCAAAATGGCTGATCAGACCGGGATGCCGGGTCGCCACCGCAGCCAGGGCGTCGCGCAGATGCATCCCCGCCACCGAACGCCCCGACCCCTTGATGTTGCCGTCCCGATCCGGCGCGAAGACGATCACCGGGCGGTTCAACTGCTCTTTCAGCCGGCCGGCGATGATGCCGACCACGCCCTGATGCCACTCGGGGTCGAACAGACAGAGCCCGAAGGGCAGATCCGCCGTGGTCGGCGCCATCCGGTCAATCCACGCCAAGGCCTGCGCCTGCATCTCGGCGGTTAACTCGCCACGCTGCCGGTTGATTTCATGCAGCCGGCGGGCGATGCTCCGGGCAGTGTTCAGATCGTCACTGAGCAGACATTCGATGCCCTGGCTCATGTCTTCCAAGCGGCCGGCGGCGTTGAGCCGGGGACCCAGATAGAAACCGATATCGCTGGCGCTCAGCCGGTCTCGCGAGCGACCGGCGATCTCGCACAAGGCGACGATGCCGGGGACGCACTGGCCCTGGCGAATCCGTCGCAACCCCTGCTCGACCAGGATGCGGTTGTGATGGTCCAGCCGCACCACGTCCGCCACTGTACCGAATGCCACCAGATCGAGAAACTGAGCGAGATTCGGCTCGATCAGCCCCTGCTCGGCGAACCAGCCGACCTCCCGCAACCGTGCCCGTAACGCCATCAGCACGTAAAAGATCACGCCCACGCCCGCGAGATTTTTACTGGGGAAACCGTCGCCCGGCTGATTGGGATTGACGATCGCCTCGGCGGCCGGCAACGTCTGGCCAGGTGCATGGTGATCGGTGATCAACACCTTGATGCCCCGCGCCTGAGCGGCCTGTACACCTTCATGGCTGGAGATGCCATTGTCCACGGTGATCAGCAGATCGGGCTGCTCTTCGGCGGCAACGGCCACGATTTCCGGGGTGAGGCCATAACCGTGCTCGAAGCGGTTCGGTACCCGATAGCTCACCCATGCCGCGCCCATGGTCCGCAGCGCCCGAACCGCCAGGGCGCAACTGGTGGCACCGTCGGCGTCGAAGTCGGCGACGATCAGGATGCGCCAGCG
>JBATDL010000599.1:0-8537 GCA_049663445.1 Candidatus Competibacter sp. | reverse complement strand
GGATGGCGCCGGCTCGGAGGATCAGGTGTGACCGGGCGCCGCCAGCGCCGTCCAGTGAGCGGCGTGCTGCTGCTGGACAAGCCGGTCGGCTGGACTTCGAATGCGGCGCTACAAGCGGCCAAGTGGTTGTATCAGGCCGCCAAGGCCGGGCACACCGGCAGCCTCGATCCGCTGGCCAGCGGCCTACTACCGATTTGTCTGGGCGAGGCCACCAAGCTGTCCGGATTTTTGTTGAACGCCGACAAGGGTTACCGCTTTACCTGCCGGCTGGGGGTGAGCACCGCGACCGGCGACGCCGAAGGTGAAGTGGTGACCGTCCGTCCGGTGGGACCGCTCAGCCGGGAATCGGTGGAAGCAGCGCTGCGGCGGTTCATGGGCACGATCCAGCAGATCCCGCCGATGTACTCCGCGCTGAAGCACAACGGCCAGCCACTGTACAAACTGGCGCGCAAAGGAATTGAGGTCGAACGCGCACCGCGCGAGGTGACCGTCCGTGAGTTGCGGCTGCTGCGTTTGGGGGACGAGGAGTTGGAGTGCGAGCTGCGTTGCTCCAAGGGCACGTATGTCCGGATGCTGGCCACCGACTTGGGCGAGATGCTGGGGTGCGGCGCGCATGTCACGGCGCTGCGACGCACCATGGTAGAACCCTACGATGCCGCGAAGATGGTGACGCTGGAGTCGTTACGCGAGCGGGCCGAGCAGGGACTGGCGGCGCTGGATGCGGAGCTGTTGCCTCCAGATAGTGCAGTGGTGCAGTGGCCGGCGGTACGGGTGGGGGGAGATGCCGCTTTCTATTTGCGGCAGGGCCAGCCGGTGCTGGCGCCGCGCGCTCCTCCTCAAGGCTGGGTGCGTTTGTACCAGGATGAACAGAACTTTTTCGGCATCGGCGAAATCCTCGACGATGGCCGGGTCGCGCCGCGTCGCTTGCTGGCCTGTGAGGTTCCGTGACAAGGTTTGCTTGTTGCCTGACCTTGAATGGAGCTAACATCTTCCACCTTATTGATATTGATTGAATCTGAATTGGAGTTTGACCTTATGCCGCTTAACATCGAACAAAAGACTCAGGTCGTGCGGGATTTTCAGCGCGGCTCCGTCGATACCGGCTCCCCGGAGGTGCAGGTCGCGCTACTGACTACCCGCATCAACGGCCTGCAGTCGCATTTCAGCGATCATAAAAAGGACCATCACTCCCGTCGCGGATTGCTGAAAATGGTCAACCAGCGCCGCAAGCTGCTAGATTATCTGAAAAGAAAGGATCTGCAACGCTACCAGGACTTGATTAGCCGCCTTGGCCTGCGCCGCTGAGGTTTTCCATCGATCTTTTGTTGCATAGGACGCTTTCGTGACGCCCATTAAAAAGACTTTTCAGTACGGCCAGCATGCGGTGACGCTGGAGACCGGTGAAATCGCCCGGCAGGCCAGCGGTGCGGTGGTGGTCAACATGGCTGATACTGTGGTGTTGGTCACCGTGGTCGCTGACCGGAAGACCAAAGAAAACCGGGATTTCCTACCGCTGCGGGTGGACTACCAGGAGCGTAGCTACGCAGCAGGTCGCATTCCCGGCGGTTTTTTCCGCCGCGAGGGCCGTCCTTCCGAAAGCGAAATCCTGACCGCCCGACTGATCGACCGGCCGTTGCGCCCGTTGTTTCCGGAAGGATTTACCAACGAAGTGCAGATCGTCGCCACCGTGATGTCGTTGAACAGCCAGGTGGATCCGGAAATCCCGGCACTGCTCGGCGCTTCGGCGGCGGTGGCGTTGTCCGGCGCGCCGTTCCAAGGCCCGATTGGCGCGGCCCGGGTCGGTTACCGCGAAGGTCAATATCTGCTCAATCCAACCCGCCGCGAGTTGAAGGACTCACAGTTGGACTTGGTGGTGGCCGGTACCGAGCGGGCGGTGCTGATGGTGGAGTCCGAGGCCAACGAATTATCCGAGGCGGTCATGCTCGGCGCGGTCATGTTTGGTCACGAGCAGATGCAGGCCGCCATTCGCGCCATCAACGAATTGGTGGCGGAAGCCGGCGCGCAATCGTGGAACTGGCAGCCGCCGGCCGACGACGCAGTGCTGGAGGATGCGGTGCGCGCCATCGCTGAAACCGCGCTGGTCGAAGCCTATCAGATTCCCGAAAAGCTGACCCGCCAGCAGCGGGTGCATGAAATCCATGACCAATTGGGCGTGCAACTGACGACCCAGGAACCGGAGCGCTGGACCGCGCAGGCGATCGACGGTGCCTACTCGACGCTGGAAAGCGCGATCGTGCGCGGACGCATCCTGTCCGGCCATCCGCGTATCGACGGCCGCGATACCCGCACGGTGCGGCCAATTTCCATCCGGGTTGGCGTACTGCCACGCGCCCACGGTTCGGCGCTGTTCACTCGCGGCGAAACTCAGGCGCTGGTGGTCACCACGCTCGGCACCGACCGCGATGCCCAGATCATCGATGCCATCGAGGGCGAGTACCGCCAACCGTTCCTGTTGCACTACAACTTCCCGCCGTATTCGGTGGGCGAGATCGGCCAGATTGGTAGCCCCAAGCGTCGGGAGATCGGGCATGGCCGCTTGGCCAAGCGCGGTGTGCAGGCGGTGATGCCCAAGCCGGAGAATTTTCCTTACACCGTGCGGATCGTGTCGGAAATCACTGAATCCAACGGTTCCAGTTCGATGGCCTCGGTCTGCGGCGCCAGTTTGTCGCTGATGGACGCGGGCGTATCGATCAAGGCGCCGGTGGCGGGCATCGCCATGGGCCTGATCAAGGAGCAGGATCGCTTCGCGGTGTTGACCGACATCATCGGCGATGAGGATCATCTGGGCGATATGGACTTCAAGGTGGCCGGTACCGCCACCGGGGTGACTGCCCTGCAGATGGACATCAAAATCGACGGCATCACCCGTGAGATCATGGAGCAGGCACTGGCCCAGGCCCGTGAAGGGCGCTTGCACATCCTCGACAAGATGGGTGCGGTCATCAGCGCACCGAAGTTGGAACTGTCCGAGTATGCGCCGCGCTACACCACCCTGCGTATTAATCCGGAGAAGATCCGCGACGTGATTGGCAAGGGTGGCGTCACCATTCGTTCCATCACCGAGGAAACCGGCGCCACCATCGACATTACCGATGACGGTGTGGTGAAAATCGCCGCCGTGGACAAGGCGGCCGGCGACGAAGCCCGCCGCCGCATCGAACAGATCACCGCCGATGTGGAAGCCGGCCAGATTTACGAGGGCAAAGTGGTTCGGATCATGGACTTCGGCGCGTTTGTGGCCATTCTGCCCGGCCGGGATGGGATGGTGCATATTTCCCAGATCTGCGAGGAGCGCGTGCAGAATGTGAGCGACAAACTGGCGGTCGGCGATGTGGTTAAGGTTCGAGTGCTGGAAATCGACAAGCAGGGCCGTGTGCGTCTGAGCATGAAGGGCCTGGACTGAAATCGGCAGCCGCCGGCCATGGTTTCTTGCTTTGGCACGGTTGCTTCGAGTATATTTTCCGGCCTTGCCGTGGTAGACGCGGCAAGGCTTTGGAGAGGTGGCCGAGCGGTCGAAGGCGCAGCACTGGAAATGCTGTTTAGGGGTAACTCTAACGAGGGTTCGAATCCCTCTCTCTCCGCCAGATCGATACCTCCCAATCTGGTTGCAATGGTGGCCCGTATCGGTCCCTCCGCGACGACAAGCTGTGAACCCCGTCAGGCCCGGAAGGGAGCAGCGGCAGCAGTGGCCTCGGGCGCCGGGGTGTGGCTGATAAGGGCCGCCACCCTCCCTCAAGATGCGTGGTCAAGGAAGACAGTCCACAGGATCGCCGCCTTTTTTCGCCATTAGAGGAACCTCATGAACTATCAGGTTCTGGCCCGCAAATGGCGCCCCCGCACCTTTCACGAATTGATTGGCCAAGAGCATGTGGTCCGTGCGTTAACCAACGCGCTCGACCGACAGCGGCTGCACCACGCTCTCCTGTTCACCGGCACGCGCGGGGTGGGCAAGACCACCATCGCCCGGATTTTCGCCAAGTCGCTGAACTGTGAGATAGGTGTGTCCTCCACGCCTTGCGGTCAGTGCGCCGCCTGCCGGGAAATCGATGCCGGCCGCTTCGTGGACCTGATCGAGGTCGATGCCGCCTCGCGCACCAAGGTTGAGGATACCCGTGAACTGCTGGAGAACGTGCAGTACGCACCCGCCCGGGGCCGCTTCAAGGTATACCTGATCGATGAGGTCCACATGCTGTCCGCGCACAGCTTCAACGCGCTGTTGAAGACGCTGGAGGAACCGCCGCTGCATGTCAAGTTCCTGCTGGCGACCACCGATCCGCAGAAGCTGCCGGTCACGGTCCTGTCGCGCTGCCTCCAGTTCAACCTCAAGCGCTTGCCGGTCAACCAGATCGCCGGATACCTGGGCCATGTTCTGGAACGTGAGGATATTCCGCGCGAGCCGGCGGCGCTGCAACTCATCGCCCGCGCCGGCGATGGCAGCATGCGCGATGCCTTGAGCCTGTTGGATCAGGCGATTGCCTTCGGCGGCGGCCGGGTGGAAGCATCCGCAGTCGAGACCATGCTCGGCAGTATCGACCGGCGACGGGTGATGAGCCTGCTACGAGCGCTGGCGGCCGGCGACGCGTCCGCAGTGATGCGGCAGGTGGCGGAGTTGGACGAACTCGCTCCGGACTATGCGGCGGTGCTGGCCGAACTGCTGTCGCTGTTGCAGCGAGTGGCGTTGGCGCAGGTGGTGCCCGACGCCGTGTCGGAGGATGGCGTGGCCGATCCAGAGGATCTGCGGCAATTGGCGCGGACCTTGCCCCCGGAAGACGTCCAGTTGTTCTATCAAATCGCCCTGTTGGGCCGGCGCGACCTGCCATTGATGCCCGAACCGCGCGGCGGTTTCGAAATGGTGCTACTGCGGATGCTGTGCTTCCGTCCGGCGGTTCGGGAGGTCGCGGCGCCGGCCGCCTCGCCCGAAGCAAGGTCCGCTCCAGTTCCGACTGTGGTTGCGCCCGCTGCGCGGCCCGCACCGCCAGCGAGCGGCGCTCCAACCCAACCGGGTTCGGAATGGGGCACTCTGGTCGAGCAGCTCAAATTGACCGGTATCGCCAAGCAGGTGGCGATGAATTGCGCTCTGGTCGAGCGGCGAGGTAATGATTTTCGATTGGCCCTGGAACCCGGCCATAACCAGTTATTCAACAAATCGATCGAAGAACGATTGAAAGCAGCGCTGGAGCAATGGCTTGGCGCGCCGGTCAGTCTGCGAGTTCAGGTGGGGGGCACGGCGGAGGAAACCCCAGCCCGCCAGCGGTTCCAGCAACAAGCGGAACGGCAGCAAGTTGCCGCCGAGCAGATCGCTCAAGACCCGCATGTGCGAGACATGCAGAAAACGTTCGGCGCGCAAATCGTGACGGTCCATCCGCTGGATGAAACCGACGGCTGACGATTCCCCATCGGCGGCCATGATCCTATTGCGACTGATTAAGGAGAGAGACGATGAAAGGCGGTTTGGGCAATTTGATGAAGCAAGCGCAAAAGATGCAGGAGAACATGCAAAAGGCGCAAGCGGAAATTGCGGCGATGGAGATTGTCGGAGAATCCGGTGGTGGGCTGGTCAGCGTGGTGATTACCGGCCGCCACGAGGTCCGGCGGATTCGGATCGACGACAGCTTGGTGGGCGACGACAAGGATATGCTGGAAGATCTGGTTGCTGCGGCGTTCAACGACGCCGTCCATAAGGTCGAGCGAACCACGCAGGAAAAAATGGGTGGCCTGACCGCTGGTATGGGCTTGCCGCCGGGCATGATGGGCGACTTGAAACTGCCGTTCTGACCGTTTCCGTGGCCGCTTCACCGCTGCTGGCCCAGTTGATGGCGGCGCTGCGCTGCCTGCCGGGAGTGGGGCCAAAGTCGGCGCAACGGATGGCGCTGCATCTGCTGGAACGGGATCGCGATGGGGCCGGGCGGTTGGTCGAGGCGCTGCGGGTGGCGCTGGATCGGATCGGTCATTGCCGGCTGTGCCGCGATCTGAGCGAAACCGAGATTTGCGCCTTGTGCGTCCACCCGCGCCGCGACCGTTCGCTGCTGTGTGTGATCGAAACTCCGGCTGATGTGTTAGCCGTGGAGCAATCCACTGGTTTTCAGGGTCTGTATTTCGTGCTGATGGGCCATTTGTCGCCCCTGGACGGGATCGGGCCGGCGGAGCTGGGGCTGGAGATTTTGGAAGCACGTCTGGATGAGGGCGAGGTGCGTGAGATGATTCTCGCCACCAATCCGACCGTGGAAGGCGAGGCGACCGCCTACTATATCGCCGAGCTGGCCCGCGAGCGCGGTATCCGCGCCACTCGCATCGCCCACGGTGTGCCGCTGGGAGGAGAATTGGAGTCCGTGGACGGCGGTACGCTGGCGCACGCCTTTGTCGGTCGTCGGGATTTGTGAGTCGAACGGAGCACGCATCATGAACGACTGCATTTTTTGCAAGATCGCCGCTGGCGAGATCCCCGCCGATATCGTCTACGACGACGGCGAGGTGTTGGCCTTTCGGGATATCAATCCCGAAGCTCCCGTGCATCTTTTGCTCATTCCCCGCCGGCATATTGCCACCCTGAACGATCTGAGCGAAGCGGACGCCGCGCTGGTCGGTCGGCTGCATTTGGCGGGCAAGCAGATAGCGGCGGACTTGGGTGTGGCCGAAAGCGGCTACCGCACGGTGATCAACTGCAATCGCGACGCCGGCCAACTCGTTTTCCACATCCACATGCATCTATTGGCGGGGCGAGAGTTAGGTTGGCCGCCGGGTTGAACTGCGTCGGTACTAGCGGATTCGCAATGCAAATCATTTTCATCAGCAGTTGCCAACGCGTCTCAATCCACGATCTATACTGATTTTTGCCGGAACTTGCCGGTCGTGTGAACGTGAGGCCAATGATGAAAGATTGTGTTGCGTTTCCATATCGGAATGCTGTTTTTCGCTTGTCTTGCAAAAAGCTGGCGGTGATCAGTCTGGTGGCGCTGGGCGTGAGTGGACCGCCGCTCTGGGCGGCGTCCGGCAGCGACGGCCGGGTCGCGCGCGGCGCTTATCTGGTGACGGCGGGCGGTTGCGCCGATTGCCATACGCCGATGAAAATGGGTTCCAAGGGTCCCGAACCCGATCTGTCGCGCCAATTTTCCGGCCATCCAGAGCAACTCAAACTCTCGCCGCCACCCAAGGCCGACGCGTCCTGGGTCTGGTTTGGTTCCGCCACCAATACCGCCTACGCTGGTCCCTGGGGCATCAGTTATGCTGCCAATCTGACCTCCGACAAGGAAACCGGACTGGGTTCCTGGAAGGAAAACGAGTTTGTGCAGGCGCTCAAAACCGGCAAGCACGCAGGGACCGGCCGGCCGATCATGCCACCGATGCCGTGGCCGGCGCTCTCGCATCTGACCGAGGACGATCTGCGGGCGATGTTCCAGTATCTGCAAACCGTGCCGCCGGTCCGCAACCGAGTACCCGACTACCAGCCGCCCACCCAATGATCAAATCAAGGCCGCCCGGTTGTTGGACCGGGCGGTTCCTGTTGAAGCCGCAATTCCAGATGGTCGAGCAGCAGCGCCTGCAAATCGGCATGAAAGCGACGAGCGGCGGCGGGCGTCAACCGGTGTTGGACGTTCAGCAGAGCGCCGTGATACAAGCCGACGAGCAGCGGTCGGTAGCGCGGATTGTCGGGGTCGGGCAGTTTGCCCAAGCGTTGCACCAATGGATGATTTACATTCAGCAACAGCGTCAACGGTTGGCTTCGCAGGCGATCGCGTACATCCCCGGCCAATTCGGCCAGCCCCTCCAGTAGAAATGGCTTTTCCAGCGCTCGTTCCATCTCATCGAAAGCGGTGACGCGCTGCCCCGCGAGCAGCACCACGCTCAAGTTCTCGGGTTGGAAGCGACTGGCCCGTACCCGTACCGGCGTTTCCCGCTCCGCCATCGCCCGTTCCAGCGCCCGTTCCAGCCGGGTGTAGGTTGCCTGCTCCGTGGCGTCCAACCGCTCGTAAAAGGCCGGATCGTCCGCCCGGTCCAGCGGTTTAAGCGCGACAATATCCAGATGCTGGCTGACGTAACGGCGCAACAGGGTTTCATCGAAGGGGCGACCGGCGTTGACGGCCAGCAGACCGCGCGCTTGGCACAAGCTGTAGAACTGATTGGCGTCGGCTTCATGGGTGAAGAAATACAGCGGTCGTTTGCCCTCGGTCGTCGCGGGTTGGCGCGAGAGGTAGTCGGGCAGGGTCAATTGTCCTTGGTTGGTTTCGAACGGCAGGTGATCGAGCACCGCCGCGCCAAATTCCGCGTGTCGCGCGGCCATGCCCTTGATGGCGTCGTGATGCCAGTCGCACAATTGCAGGAAGCGCGGCCGGTCACGGGTGGCTAGATCAAGCAGGGCGGTGATGATCGATACCCCCAACGCTTCGCGCAGGGCATGATAAGTGGGATCGCGCATGACGTTGTCGCGAGCGGCGGTCGGTTGTAGGTCGAGACAATCCAGCACCCCGCGCACGAACCGCGCCCACTCCGGCAACAGTTCCGTGTCGTTGGCGCGGATG
>JBATDL010000598.1:0-3834 GCA_049663445.1 Candidatus Competibacter sp. | reverse complement strand
CGCGCAGCAGGTAAAAGGTGACCACCGGCACCAGCACCAGGTTAGCCAGCCAAGCAAAAATCGCGCCGGATGATTCCCGGAACGAACGCAGGAGGCTGGTGGCCAGATCACCGATATTGTCGGCGTATTTGAGCAGTTCCGTGCGCAACTGCCTGAAGTCGAACGACTCGGGATCGACGTGCAAGGTGTCGCGCAACCAGGGTAAAACGCTGGCGTTGAACCCGTCGATATAGTCCGGCAGTCGGTGCAATAGCCCCTTGAACTGGTGAGTGAGCACCGGGATTACCAGTAAAAGCAGCAGCAGCAGGCCGAGCACGAGCGCGCCGAATACCAGGCTGACTGCCCAGGACCGCGATAGCTTGCGCGCCTCCAGCCGGTCGATCAGCGGGTCGCCCAGGTAGGCCAGCAGGGCGGCGAACAGGAACGGCGTCAGTACCGGCGCCAGCAGGTACAGCAGAGTGGCGGAAACCGCAGCGACGATTAGCCAGAAGCGCGCTTGCGGTGAATTAGGTAGTCTGGGCTGTTGAGAGTCGGGCTGCTTTTCGAGAGTCATGACGACGGTGGCGGTCGGTTGGAGGGATGGTGGCGCCAGGCGCTGTGGCCCCAGCGCCCGACATAGGCCACGCCGCTCCAGGCGGTCGTCAGCGCGGTCAGACCGATCAAGGTTTCCAGCAGCCACGCCGGCAACGGCATGATCCCGTGGTTTGCGATGATCACGAGCACCAGCGTCAGTTGCAGCAGGGTGTTCAGCTTGCTGATCATCAGCGGCGCGGCCTGAAAGCGCGCGATCAGAAAATGATAGCCGATCGCGCCGCCGACGATGAGGGCATCCCGTATAAGCACCAGCGCTACCAGCCAGCCCGGTAGTGCGTTCAGCCAGCCCAGCGCCAGGATCGCGCCCAGTAGCAACAGCTTGTCGGCGATGGGGTCGAGGATGCCACCCAGTTCGCTGGTCCAGCCGTAGTATTTGGCCAGGAATCCGTCCAGCGCGTCGGAGACGCCAGCGACCACGAACAGCACCAGTGCCGCGCCATAGCGCTCCTCCAGCAGCAGCCACAGAAAAGGCGCCACGAGCAGGATCCGCAGACCGGTGATGAGATTGGGAATATCGCGGGTTTTCACAGCTAACGGTGCCATTTAGCGCCGTCCGTTTATCTTTGGAGGTTGCGCGTGCTCGCTGGGATTCGAGCGCTGTCTTAAGTAAGCATAACTTAGCTGAATCCCACCGAACAGCAACTTGGAAATACAACTAGAATAAAGGGGTCAAACAAGCGACGGCCCCGTTCCGGGAAAGCCGGATGGAGGATATGAAATGACCGGATCCACGCAAGCCAATCGCCTGGTTCATGCGTATGACCGCATGATGGAGCGGGTGAAAATCCGTCTGGAAGAACTGGAACAAGCCGAGCAGGAGGCGCTTCCGCAACTGCGCGCCAGCATCGAGCACGCGACGGAAAAGGCCGTGGAATTGGGCGAATTGACCCGCGAGGAAGCCCACTTGATCGGCGGTTATTTGAAGCGCGATTTGGAGGATGCCGGCCAGTATTTGACGACGACCGGTCAAGATTTGCGCGCTTGGCTGCGATTTGATTTGGAGTTGCTTGAAGACCGCATGCTGGAGTTTTTTCAACGCGGCGTGGATCAATCGCGGCTGGAACTGTTGGCGTTCGAAGCACCGTCGGCGGAGGTGGAGACCGAGCGCTATCGCGGTGGCGAGATTACCGGACCCGGCACCCTGCAATGCGAAAATTGTGGGGAGTTGATGATCTTTCGCGCCAGCGCGACGATCGCGCCTTGTCCAGTTTGTGGGGGTACGGACTTCGCGCGCGTGACCGAAGGGCCGTGACGGGCGCGAAAATAAGTATAAACCATGATTTTGCTGTCAATCGTCCCGATTTACCGCGTTACCGGATTGTTTTTAACTAAGCACCGCTTAGGCTGGTTTCTACAGCGAAGCGTGTTTTAAGCTCAATATCCTGTACTTTAGCCGCCAGCCGGATCTGCTGGCGGTTTTTTTATGGCCGCCCGCAGAGGAATGCCGCCGGTTCAAAGGGCGAGAGCGGCGTGGGCAGTCAGGTGGGTCTCCGCGCCACCAGTCGTGGCTCGCAACGGGCCAGTTGGGCGTGGTAGCGAGCCGCTTGCTGGCCGACCTGGCGGGCTCGCTCCATCAGCCACGGTTTGTTCCGGTAGGTACGCTTGGCGAAACCGCCCTGACCTTCGTGGTAGGCCAGATACTGATGGTAGGCATCGTGTTTGGCGACGCCGTTGCGGCGCGCGGTTTCGCTGACATACCAGCCGATGAAATCCACGGCGTCATCGAACCGGTCGCGGTCGGCACCGTGCTTGCCCGTTGCGGCGATGTAGTCGTCCCAGGTCCCGTCGAGCGCCTGGCTGTAGCCGTAGGCGGAGGAAGGGCGGGGACCGGGAATGAAACCGAGATACCAGCTGCGGGGCGGCTGGGCGTCGGCCCGGAAGGCGGATTCCTGGCGGATGATCGCCAGGAGCACCGGTAGGGGTACGCCCCAGCGTTGGCTGGCGGCGCCGGCATCGGCGGACCAACCCTCGTATTGGTCGAAGAGCGCGCAGGCATCGTCGATGTCGCGCGGTGGAGCGGTCGCGCACGACGAGACTAGCAGCAGCAGGAGGCTGCTGAGCACGGCGAGGCTTCCGCCCCAGCAAACCTGTTCCCGCAGTGATAACCCGGCGCAGCGGCGCACTTCTCCTGCGAGCCGGGCACGCCAGTTGGACGAGAATAAAGCGTGTCGTCCGATCACGAGTGGATCTCGCCGTATCTGTCCAGCAATAACCCAGCTACCAGCAAACCGAGCAGCGCCAACACCACCGGTAAATCCCCGAAGCGGGCGTAAGGGGTCAAGCCGTGCAGCGGTTGCACCTCGCCACGGATGACTTCGGTTTGGAATTGAGCGCCTCGGTTCACGATCCGACCACGGTCGTCGAGAATGGCGGAGAGGCCGGTATTGGTGGCTCGGGCCAGGTAGCGGCTCATTTCCAGAGCGCGCATCCGCACGATTTGCAGGTGCTGGTGTGGGGCGGTGGAATCCTTGAACCACGCGTCGTTGCTGACGTTGATCAACCAGGTTGCCTCGGGGAGGGCCTGCCGGATCTCGTCGCCGAACACGGCCTCGAAGCAGATCGAGACCCCGACCGGTTGCCCGCCGGCGCGCAGCAGCGGCTGGTTGCGCTCGCCGGGGGTGAAGTCGGCCATCGGGATGTCCACCCAGTTCCGAAAGAACAGGAAGAACGAGCGCAGGGGCAAGTATTCGCCGAACGGCAACAAGCGGCGCTTTTGGTAGGCGCCGGGCGAGCGGCCGATGCTGATCACACTGTTATGGAAGATGTTGGTTTCCCACGAGCCGGTTGGAATCCCGGTCACGTAGTCGACCTTTGCGTGTTGGGCGTCTTCGGCCAGCGCGGCCAGAAAGACGCGGGCTTCACCCTGGAAAATCGGGATCGCCGTCTCCGGCCAGACGATCACGTCGGCGTGGCCGTGCTCGCTCAGGCTGAGCTGAACGTAGCGCCGCAGCGTTTCCTCCAGTACGTCGGGTCGCCATTTCCGATCCTGGGTGATGTTGCCCTGGACCAGGGCGACGCGCAGCGGTGGTCCCGCCGGCTCGACCCAGGATATGCGGCCCAGGCTCCAGGCGCCGAGCCACAGCGCCGCCAGCAGGCCCAGCCAAAGCAACCGTTCTCGCCCGCGACTGCTGTTTAGCAGTGCCCGCAACAGGCCCGCGCTGGCCAATACCGCCCAGCCGACGCCGAATACACCCACATAGGGTGCGAGATCGCCCAGCGGCGAGTCGGTCTGGCTGTAAC
>JBATDL010000597.1:0-3360 GCA_049663445.1 Candidatus Competibacter sp. | reverse complement strand
ATTTCCTCGGCCTGGGTCTGCCGCCGGGCTCGGCCTCGCTGGGCGATCTGCTGCGCCAGGGCAAGGACAATCTGCAAGCGCCGTGGCTGGGGGTCTCCGGCTTCGTGGTGCTGGCGCTGCTGCTGAGCCTGCTGGTGTTCGTCGGCGAGGCGGTCCGGGATGCCTTCGATCCCCGCAAGACGGCGGTTTGAACCGGTCGCGCCCGAACAGTTACGGCCGGGGACGCACTTTCAGGCATAATCCGGCGCAATCTTCCTGATCTCGCCACCTCCGAAGTGCCTCCCATGCTCCCCGTCATCGCCCTGGTCGGCCGGCCCAACGTCGGCAAATCCACCCTGTTCAACTCCCTAACTTGCACTCGTAACGCCTTGGTGGCCGATATGCCGGGGCTGACCCGCGACCGCCAGTACGGCATCAGCCAACGCGGCCCGCGCCCCTGCGTGCTGGTCGATACCGGCGGCCTGACTGGCGACGACGAAGGGATGGACGGCCTGGTGGCGGGTCAGGTCTGGCGGGCCATCGAAGAAGCCGATCTGGTGCTGCTGCTGGTGGACGGCCGCGCCGGACTGACCGCCACCGACGAGGAAATCGCCAGCCAATTGCGCCGCGCCGGCAAGCCGCTGCATCTGGTGATCAACAAGGGTGAACACCGCGACCCCGACCTGCTCAGCGCCGAGTTTCACGTCCTCGGCCTGGATGATCTGCACGTCGTCGCCGCCGCCCACAATCAGGGCGTCGAAGACTTGATGGAAGAGGTGCTGGCCGTGTTGCCGGCCCCGGACGAGGCGGACGAAACGACGGCGGAGCCGGCGGAAAAGGCCATCAAACTGGCGGTGGTCGGCCGGCCCAACGTCGGCAAATCGACCCTGGTCAATCGCCTGTTGGGGGAGGAGCGGATGCTGGCCTGCGATCTGCCCGGCACCACTCGCGACAGTGTGGCCGCGCCGTTCGAACGCGACGGTCAGCGCTATGTGCTGATGGACACCGCCGGGGTGCGCCGTCGCTCGCGGGTCAGCGAAGTGGTGGAGAAATTCAGCGTCATCAAGGCGCTGCAAGCGATCGAGCAGTCCCATGTGACGGTGTTGGTGCTGGATGCCCGCCAGGGCATCAGCGATCAGGACGCCAGCCTGCTGGGTCTGGTGCTGGACAGCGGCCGGGCGCTGGTGCTGGCGGTCAATAAATGGGATCGGCTCGATCCCGACATCCGTGCCCAGGTAAAGCGCGACCTTGACTGGCGACTCAACTTCCTCGATTTCGCCAAAATCCATTTCGTTTCCGCCCTGCACGGGACCGGCGTCGGCGATTTGATGGTTTCGGTGCGGGAGGCTTACGCCGCCGCTACCCGCAAGCTGGCCACCCCGGAACTGACCCGGATTCTGGAGGACGCGCTGGCTGCCCACCAGCCGCCGCTGGTGCATGGCCACAGCATCAAGCTGCGCTACGCGCATCAGGGCGGACAGAATCCGCCGATGATCGTCATTCACGGCAATCGGATCGACCATGTGCCGGAAAGCTACCGGCGCTATCTGATCAACGTCTACCGCAAGCGGCTGAACCTGTGGGGCACGCCGATCCGGATCGAGTTTCGGGGAGGCGATAATCCCTATAAGCCCACATTGACGAGGGGCGGCCGACCCAAGACCGGCGGGCATCGGAAAGCGGGCCGGTGAGGCGTAGCAAGAGGGCAAAAATCAAACCGGCCGCTCCAGGCGGCCGGCATCCGACGTGAGCCCGTTCGCGAGTCAATTCACGGCGGTTGGCGAGTGGTCGGTTGGGCAGGTCTTGATGCCAAGCAGGGTATAGGCCGGACACCAGTTCATCAGCGCGGTGGCGATCGGCACCACCCCGATCCAACCCCACCAGCCGATCGTACCCATCAGCGCGAGCACGATCAGCAGGGTGCCGACCACGAGACGGGCGATCTTGTCGGCCGAACCGATATTCTTGACGATGTTCATGGTTTCGTTCTCCAGAGGTGTGGGGACACAGAGAGAGATTGTAACGACGGATGCTTGGAACGACTTGTGAATTGTCAATTCAGCGAATAGGCGCGCTTCCAAACACCATACACGATAAGGTCTATCAGGAATGAATGCTTACGCGTTTCTCGCCGTGTTTGGCGGCGCGGGGTTCGGCGCCTGCTTGCGCTGGTGGCTGGGCATCGTCCTCAACCCCGTTTTTCCGACCCTGCCACTTGGTACGCTGGCCGCGAACCTGCTCGGCGGCTATCTGATTGGGGTGGCAGTGGCCTATTTCTCGATCAACACCAGCCTGCCCCCGGAAGCCCGGTTGTTGGTGATCACCGGCTTCATGGGCGCATTGACCACTTTTTCCACCTTCTCGGCCGAAGTGGTCACCCTGATCGCTCGCGGTCAGGTCGGCTGGGCGATGACGACGGCGGGCGTACATCTGTTCGGGTCGCTGGCGATGACCACGCTCGGCATCCTGACGGTTCGAAGATTTCTGTCCGGATCGTGAGAAACTGACGGTTCAAGGTTGGACCCGCGACCGGGTCGCGGTCCGCAAACAGACCCCTGACGGGAGGATCGGCGATGGAAGGTTCGTTTCTTAGATTCTACCTGCGCGAAAACCAGCGGCATCGCGGCAAGTTATTATGGGAATGGTTGTTGGAGCAGGCCAACCGGATGGAGGTTCGTGGCGGTTCGGCCTTCCGGGCGATGGCCGGTTTCGGCCGCCATCATGCTCTGCATGAAGATCATTTCTTCGAACTGGCCGGGACGCTCACGGTGGAGGTCGAATTCATCGTCACCGACGCCGAGGCGCGGCACCTGCTCGATCTATTGCGCGAGGAGAAGATCCGGGCGTTCTACGCCTATATCCCGGCCCGCTTCGGTGTGACCATGCCCGATTCGGATGACGCAGACGCGCCGGAGGCTGCTCCAGGGCAGGGTTCTACTTGAAATCGCTACTCAGTTTGCCCCGTGCTATCTGGCTGTTGGGGCTAGTCAGCTTCTGCAACGATGCGGCCAGCGAACTGGTGTATCCGCTAGTGCCGCTCTATCTCGCCTCGGTGCTGCTGGCGGGACCACGGGCGCTGGGCCTGATCGAAGGCATCGCCGAGGCAACCGGCAGCCTGCTCAAGCTGTTTGCCGGCGTCCTCGCCGACCGGACCCGCTCCACCAAGCCGTGGGTGGTGGGCGGCTATGGTCTGGCGGCGCTGGCCCGGCCGCTGCTCGCTTTCGCCACCTCTTGGCCGCTGGTGTTGGCGCTGCGCTTCGCCGATCGGGTTGGCAAGGGCTTGCGTACCTCGCCGCGCGATGCGCTGCTGGCGTTGAGCATCGATGGAGGGCGGCGCGGACTGGCGTTCGGCCTGCACCGGACGATGGATAATCTCGGCGC
>JBATDL010000596.1:0-2001 GCA_049663445.1 Candidatus Competibacter sp. | reverse complement strand
GGTCTTGTCTTTTGATCCAGGTCGGATTATCTTCATTTACTGATAAAAATCAAATACATGAATCTGACAAAGTAGAACTAGGAAATTGGCCCAAAGCTCCAGAGCTTGGCGGCGTTCCTCGAAGTAATCGTGCCGGTTGTAGATGCCTTCGATACCCTTGATCTTGTGATTCAAGCACCGCTCGGCAATGTGCGGATCGACGCCCAGCGCAGCCAGGTGGGTTCGAGCAGTCCGGCGGAAATCGTGAATGCAGAAAGGTTCCAGGTCCGGTAGCAGCGCCTTGACCTTGCTCAAGGCGACGTTCAGGGTGTTTTCGTGGATGTGGGGCAGCATTCGGTCTTGCGCCTTGCGCGCCGGCAGCAACCACTCGCTCCCCGTCGCCAGCCGATGCAGTTCGCGCAGACAAATCACGGCGGCGCCGGGCAAGGGAATATCCAGGTTCGACCCGGTCTTGGTCCGCTCGCCGGGCAGATGCCAGACGGCACGGTCCAGATCGAATTCCGCCCAGCGCGCGGCGGTGAGTTCCTGCTTGCGAACCGCCAGCAACAGCAGCAGCTTGACCGTCAGCGCGTTCGCGTAGGTGAAACCTTTGGCCTCGTGCATGGCGGCGAACAGCCGGGCCAGTTCAACTCGCGACAATGTCCGTTCCCGCGCTACCTCTTTCCCGCCCGCGTCGGTTAGATCGAACGCCGCTACCGGATTGTTCTGTACCAGGTGCCGCTTGATGGCGTAGTCGAAAATGCGCCGCGTCCAGCGCAACACGTCATTGGCGATGGTCGGCGCACCCCGGCGAACGATGGCTTGCAGCATGGCGTCCACATGCAACGGCTTGACCGCCTCCACCGCTAACTCCCCGATGTGGGACTTGATGTCGCGCTCAATGCGGCTGCGCACGATGTTGGGATGTTTCCAGCGCCCGAGAATCATCCGCTCGAAATAGTCATCCGCCACCTGCGCCACCGTGACGGCACAACGCGCCGCGTCCAGTTTGGCGAGTGCTACTTGCTTGCGTTCCCGCTTTTCGCCGGCCACGTCGTGACCCAACGCCACCTGGGCGCGCAGTTCGTGCGCCTTCTTGCGCGCATCCGCCAGCGACAGCACGGTGTAGGAACCCAAATCCATCACCCGTTGCGTACCGGCAAACCGATAGCGAAACCGCCACATCGGCACGGTATCCACCGCCCGGTAACGCAGGGTTAAGCCGTTACCGTCGCTGCGGCCTTCAAAGCGTTCGTCCGCCTTGATCCATTGGCGAATCTGCAAATCGCTCAAGTTGCTCATCTGTATTTCTCTCGCGTACCCAAAATTTTGTACCAAAAGACCCTTGTGGATGCGCCTGTGTACTCAGCTATTGTGAGATTGCCTGAGACAGATTGCAACGCCAGAATGCAAAAAAGCCGCTGAAATAGCGGCGTTACAGGGTATGGCAAGACGAGGTGAAACGGGATGAAACTCTACTCGATGTTCTGCACCTGTTCCCGCATCTGTTCGATCAGCACTTTCAGCTCAACTGCGGCACGAGTGGTATCGGCGTCGGCGGATTTCGAGGACAGGGTATTGGCTTCCCGGTTGAGTTCCTGCATCAGGAAATCCAGCCGCCGGCCGACCGCCTCCTCGCGCTCGAACACGGCCTGAATCTCATCGAGATGCGTGTCCAGCCGATCGAGTTCCTCGTCCACGTCCAGGCGCTGGGCAATCAGCGCCAGCTCCTGTTCCACGCGGCCGGTGTCGGCGTCGACCGGGATATCGGCCAGCCGGTTCAGCAGTTTGTCGCGCCAACGAGCCAGTACCTCGGGTCGGCGGGCGCGTACCTGCTTGACCTGAACCCGCATGGCGTCGCAGCGTTGCCGCAGCAGTTCGGCGGTGCGCTGACCTTCCCGTTCACGGGTCACGACCAGATCCCGCAACGCTACGTCCAGGCAATCGAGAATAGCGATCCGGACCGCGTCCAGATCCGGCTCCGCCTCGTTGACCGCGCCCGGCCAGCGCAGCACGTCCACC
>JBATDL010000595.1:0-3090 GCA_049663445.1 Candidatus Competibacter sp. | reverse complement strand
CAATGCGGTGGCCTATACCGGAACCCACGATAACGACACCACCATGGGCTGGTTTCAACAACTGGACGAGCCGACCCGGGCGCATCTGTTCGATTATCTAGGCGGCGGTTCGGAGCGAATGCCGGAGCTGCTGGTGCGAACGGTCTTCGCGTCCGTGGCGCGGTTGGCGGTGATACCGATGCAGGATTTGCTGGAGCTGGGCAGCGAGGACCGCATGAACCGGCCCGGCGTCCCGGATGGCAATTGGCGCTGGCGGTTCCGCTGGAAGCAGATCGCACCGCATGTGGCCGACCATTACCAACATCTCATGCACCTGTACGGACGCATCTGAATGCGTATCGAAGCCGGTTTGAAGCTGGGTTTCAAGGACGTATTGATCCGGCCCAAGCGTTCGACGCTGAACAGCCGCAGCCATGTGAAGCTCGAGCGCACCTTCAAATTCCGGCACACGGGCCGAAGCTGGAGTGGAATCCCGATCGTGGCCGCGAACATGGATACCGTCGGCACATTCGCCATGGCAACGGCGCTGGCCCGATGTAGCTTGTGCGCGACCGTGCACAAGCACTATGCGCCGGCGGAATGGGAAACATTCGCCGGCCAATTGAATAGCACGGACGAAAGCCACCTATTGGGTAACGTGGCGGTCAGCACCGGTATCTCGAGCGATGATCTCGACAAATTGCATCGAATCCTGGAACGCCTTCCGGAATTGACCTTCATCTGCATGGATGTGGCGAACGGCTATTCGGAGGATTTCGTGGCCCGGATCGGCGAGGTGCGGATGCGACATCCGGACAAAGTCATCATCGCCGGCAATGTGGTTACCGGCGAGATGGTGGAACAATTGCTGTTGTCCGGCGCCGATATCGTCAAAGTCGGTATCGGACCAGGCTCGGTTTGCACCACCCGGGTCAAAACCGGCGTGGGCTACCCGCAATTGTCGGCGATCATCGAGTGCGCCGACGCCGCGCACGGGCTGTCCGGGCACATCATTTCGGACGGTGGCTGCACCTGCCCTGGCGACGTGGCCAAGGCGTTTGGCGCGGGAGCGGATTTTGTCATGCTGGGTGGAATGCTAGCGGGGCACGACGAGGGTGGCGGAGAAATTTTGCAAGAGCAGGATGGACACCACCGGGTCAGGTTCTACGGCATGAGTTCGAAAACGGCCATGGAAAAATACAGCGGCGGGGTCGCCGATTACCGCGCCTCGGAAGGCAAGACCGTGGTCGTTCCGTACCGGGGACCGGTGGAGGATACGATCAAGGATGTTTTGGGCGGGTTGCGTTCCGCTTGCACCTATGTCGGAGCCAGCCAGCTCAAGGAGCTGAGCAAACGCACCACCTTCATTCGGGTGATGGAACAACACAATCCAATTTTCGATGAGTAGATCCCGACGTCTCCATGACCGCTGACCAAATTTGGAAATTGCTGCTCGCCATCCGCGAGCAGCAGCCTCTGATTCACAACATCACCAATTTCGTAGTGATGAACAGCAGCGCGAATGCGCTGCTGGCGCTGGGCGCCTCGCCGGCCATGGTGCATTCCAGCGACGAGGTGGAGGACTTTGTTGCACTCAGCCAGGCGTTGGTGGTCAACACCGGCACGCTGTATTCGGAGCAGATTGCAGCCAGCAAACTGGCGGCGATCAAAGCAAAAGCGGCCGGTGTACCGTGGGTGTTCGATCCGGTAGGAGCGGGAGCTACTCCATATCGACGGGCTGCGGCGGTCGCCTTGGCTCGGTTGGGACCGAGCGTCATTCGGGGCAATGGATCGGAGATTCTGACCTTGGCGCAACAAGCACGAGTCGGGCGGGGCAGGGGGGTCGACAGCCTGCACGGTTCGGGAGCAGCGCTGGATGCGGCGCGAAAACTGGCCGACGACAGCGGCGCGGTGATCGCGGTCACTGGCGCGGTGGATTATGTGACCGATGGCTCGCAAGTTGTGGAAATCCATAACGGCCATCCGCTGATGACGCGGGTCACTGGGCTAGGTTGTTCGGCGACGGCGGTCACTGGCGCGTTTCTGGCGGTGGAGCCGGATGCGTTGGCGGCCACCGTGGCGGCGCTGGCGGTGTTCGGTGTGGCCGGGGAACTGGCGGCGGAGCAGGCGAGGGGACCGGGGAGCTTGCAGGTCGAGTTATTGGATGTACTGTATACGCTGAATGAAGCGACATTGACCGCGCGGGCGCGGGTCACCGGTTAGAAACGGGGGACGATGCGCAGGGGTTTCATCCCTATCCATCCCTGCGCACTGTCCCGTTCGTTTCAGCGCGGCAAATCCGATCTGCCCATCAAATATTCGTCCACCGCTCGGGCGCACTGTCGACCTTCGCGGATCGCCCAGACCACCAGCGACTGACCGCGTCGCATGTCGCCGGCGCTGAAAACCTTGTTGAGCGAAGTCTGGTAGCCGTGGGTGTCGGCGCGGACATTGCCGCGCGGATCTAAAGCCACGCTCAATTCCTGCAACATGCCTTCGTGGATCGGGTGAACGAAACCCATGGCCAGCAGCACCAATCCGGCCGGGATTTCGAACTCGCTACCTGGTACTTCTGTCATGGTCTGCCGGCCATCAGCCTGCCGCCACTCCAACCGGACCAACCTGATGGCGCTGATCTGCCCATCCTGGCCAGTGAATGCCTGGGTAGCGATTGACCAGTCTCGTTCGCAGCCTTCTTCTTGAGAGCTGGAGGTTCGCAGCTTCAGTGGCCAGTTCGGCCAAGTCAGCAGCTTGTTTTCGTGCAGGGGTGGCTTGGGCATGATTTCCAGTTGGGTCACCGAACGCGCACCCTGCCGGATCGAGGTACCGACGCAATCGGAACCGGTATCGCCGCCGCCGATCACCACCACGTCCTTGCCGTCGGCGAGAATTTCCTCATCGACGAGTTTCTGGCCCGCGACCCGACGGTTTTGCTGGGTCAGGAAATTCATGGCGTAATGAACGCCTTCCAGCTCGCGGCCTGGTACGTTCAAGTCGCGCGGCTGTTCCGCACCGCCGGTCAGCACCAGGGCATCGAATTCCGCCAGTAACTGGCGGGCGGAGATATCGGCACCCACATGATTGTTGGGACGGAATTCGACGCCTTCAGCC
>JBATDL010000594.1:0-3714 GCA_049663445.1 Candidatus Competibacter sp. | reverse complement strand
CCAGGACACACCGTACTGGAAGGTGCTCAACGTGATCGATATCTGGAACAGCTCCAAGATACTCAACGGCTCGACCTATCTGGGAGGCTCGGTCACCCCGGAAACCAACGTAAACGGTGCCCTGTCCACCCTGCCCAACAACGTCGATTACCAGACACCGATCTTCAACGGCTTCAGCGCCGAGGCGATGCTGGTGCTGGATAGCGATGAGGCGAACACGGTACTGGGGTCCCCGAATATCTCGAACAACGTCGATATCTGGAGCGTCAATCTCAAGTACAACCAGGGTCCGTATTTCGCCGGGCTGACCTACATCCAGCTCAACGGCGACAGCAACGTCAACCTCGGCAACGGGCGAACCGCCGATCTCAATCTGGACAACTGGGGCCTCGGCTTGGGGTACAAGACCAATCAATGGCTGGTGGGCCTGATTTACGAGCAGGGTAACTTCAACGACGTCAACTTCGACCGCCAGGTCCGCGTGGACGGCGTGCCGCTCGCCACCGGTTCCGACGCCCAGAGTTGGTACCTCACCGGCCAGTACGCCTTCGGCAACAACACCGTCCGGGCCGCCTACGGCCAGACCGACACTGGCATCGATGGCGAGAGCACGATCGACAATTACCGGTTGGGTTACCAGTACAACTTCAGCAAGCGAACCTGGATTTGGGCCGAGTACAGCGGCCGCAGCGCCGATACCCCTCTCTACGGCGATCAGGACGTGGTCGCCATCGGCACTCGGGTCCTGTTCTGACGGAAACACCGTGTTCAGGCTTGGCTAGCGGATGCCGCACCGGACCTTTCACGGCATCCACGATCCCGACGTTGATTGCAGGAGTAGGGCGTTATGACTTCTCACCAAGCGCACTGTCCGTCATGCACGCAAACAATCCATTTTCCCGTGATTCGCTTTCCCGTCCGGCCACCCGCCGCCTCGACGGTGCGATGCCCGAACTGTCGCGTGGCCCTGCGGGTGCGGTTGGATCAACTCGCGGCGCTGTCTTCACCGGACCATCACACCCGGCTTGATCTGTCCCGCGCCCAGCCGCCCCGCCGGGAGGGAAAAGTGCCGAAGTTCGGTTTCAGTCTAGCCGGTGACGCGCGGATCTCGACCGGCGTGTGTCCACACTGTCAGCGGATCGTGACCGAGTATCGGTTCGCGGCCGGCGGCGGTCTTGCCATCGTAACGTATCACTGCGCGGAACATGGTGATGTAGTCCCTACCCGCGATGTCCGCGCGCCTAACGATCCTTCCACGCTCCATTCCTAAAACGATATCCCGTCGAGGAGTAAAAGCTGATGAAAACAGCATCCTCAATCGTCATTCGGGCCGGGCTGCTCAGCCTGACCCTTATTTCAGCGGCGTCAGCCCAGTGCGATCCCGATTACAGCGGCGTCACTCTGAATGTTGGCACTCGCACCCGTCCGTTCATCGCCAACGCCATCGCCATGGCCGCCAAGGGCTGGGAAAAACAGACCTGCGGCAAGATCAAGCTCCTGGAATTTCCGGTCGACCAGCTTTACCCAACCTATCTCAACGCCCTGGTCGCGGGCGAGGGAAAATTCGACGTCATCACCTTCGGTCCGTTCTGGACGCCGGATTTCGCCCCCTATCTCTCGGACATGCCGGCGTCGATGCGCGAAACCCCGGCCTGGAACGACATCCTGCCGGTCTACCGCGAACGGCTGATGCAGTGGAATGGCCGCTATGTGTCGCAAACCATCGATGGCGACCAGCACATTCTGTATTACCGGCTGGACCTGTTTAACGATCCACGGGAGCAAAAACGCTTCCAGGAGAAGTACGGCTATCCACTGGCGCCGCCGGCAACCTGGGAGCAATACCACCAAATCGCCGAATTCTTCAATCGGCCGGCAACCAATCTGTGGGGCACGGCCGAAGCGTACCGACGCGGTGGCGAGCAATTCTGGTATTTCTTCACCCACGCCGCCGCCTACACCCATCACCCCGATCTGCCGGGCTCCATGTTTTTCGATCCCGACACCATGGACGCCCAGATCAATAACCCTGGTTGGGTGAAGGCGTTGGAGGATTACATCAATGGTCTCAACGTCGCCCCGCCGGGCGCGCTGGGTTTCACCTCCGCCGATATCCACAACATCTTCGCTGGCGGCTCGGTGGCGATGAATTTCGATTGGGGCGATACCGGCGTCAATGCCGCCGACCCCAAGACCAGCTTGATTCCCGGCAAGGTCGGTACCGCCATGTTGCCCGGCTCCAAGCGGATCTGGAATTACAAAACTCGGCAATGGGACACGTTCCCGAATATCAACCGCGTGCCATTTCTGGCCTTCGGTGGCTGGCAGGCGGCAGTGCCCGCCAACAGTGACCACATCGAGGCCGCCTGGAATTTCATCGCCTGGCTGGCCAGTCCCGAGGTCAGTGGCGAAGCGGTGGTGACTCCGCAAGCGGGCATCAATCCCTATCGTCAGAGTCATTTCAATCCAGAGCGCTGGCTGCACCTTTTCACTCCCGAGGAAGCCCGCTTGTACCTAAATGCGCAACTGGCAAGCCTGAAGTCGCCGAACGTCGCCCTGGATCTGCGCATCCCTGGCCACTTCGCCTACACCCAGGCCCTGGAAGTGCAGTTGACGCGGGCGCTGAACTTCGAAATCTCGCCCCAGGAAGCGCTGAACAATGTCGCCAAGGCCTGGAATGCGCTGACCGACCGCTTCGGACGCAGCGCGCAGCGGGCCGCCTATCGGACCTCCATGGGTCTGGACCACGAGGTGAACTGACATGACGACGACTTCCGTTTCCACGGCCCCCGCCACGACTCCGACCCGAACGCCCGCCCTGGACATGCGCGGCATCAGTAAGACCTTCCCCGGCGTCAAGGCACTCGACCAAGTGCAACTGCAAGCCTGGACCGGCGAGATTCACTCGCTGATGGGCGAAAACGGCGCGGGCAAGAGCACCTTGATGAAAATTCTGTCGGGCGCCTACACCGCCGATCCTGGCGGTGAAATCAAGATCGACGGCCATCTGGTCGCCATCAACGGCCCGAAAGCCGCCCGCGCGGCGGGCATCGCCATCATCTATCAAGAGCTGAGCCTGGCGCCCAACCTGACCGTGGCCGAAAACATCTATCTCGGCAACGAACCGACACGCGCCAGTTTTCTGACGGACCGGGCGACCATGCGCCGGGAAACCGCCCAGGTGCTGGAACGGCTGGGCGCGGAGTTCGGCCCCGACACGTTGGTCAACACCCTATCGATTGCCGAGCAACAGCAGGTGGAAATCGCCCGCGCGCTGCATCAGAACAGCCATATCCTGATCATGGACGAACCGACCACCGCGCTGTCCACCCGCGAAACCGACCGGCTGTTCGATCTGATCAAGCGGCTGCGCGACGAAGACATCGCCATTATCTATATCAGCCACCGCATGGCGGAAATTTACGAGCTGTCGGATCGGGTCAGCGTGCTGCGCGACGGCGGTTACGTCGGCACGCTGGATCGCACCGAGATTTCCGCCGAGCGCCTGGTGCAGATGATGGTGGGGCGACCGCTTTCCAACCTGTTCGACAAGCACAGTCACGCCACCGAGCGGGTGGTGTTGGAGGTCCGGGCATTGACCGACGGCGGTCGGCGGGTCAAACCGTGCAGCTTCAGTCTCCACGCTGGTGAGGTGCTGGGTCTGGCCGGACTGGTCGGCGCGGGTCGCAGCGAACTGGCGCGGCTGATTTTCGG
>JBATDL010000593.1:0-4178 GCA_049663445.1 Candidatus Competibacter sp. | reverse complement strand
CCTCGAAACCCACATCCACCCCCGCCACCCGGCGCACCGGACCAAGCTGGTCGCTCAGAATGAGGTGGGCGTGCAAGCTGCGTTGCAGGGCCATCGCCGCGGCGGGGCCAAGATCCCAGGGATGTATATGATGCAGTTTCATATCGCAAGTTTATTCGTCGCCCGGTCGCGGTTAAACTAGCATCCTTTTCGCCACTCCGGTTCCAACAGGTCATCACCATGCGGCAACTCAAACTCGGCATCCCCAAGGGCAGCCTGGAAAGCGCCACCATCGCGCTGTTCGGCCAGGCCGGTTGGACCATCAGCCCCCACAGCCGCAATTATTTTCCTACCGTCAACGATCCCGAGATCGGCTGCGCGCTGGTGCGCTCGCAGGAAATGGCGCCCTACGTCGCCAATGGCACCCTCGATGCCGGCCTGACCGGGCTGGACTGGATTCTGGAAACCGAAGCCGACGTAGTGGAAATCAGCGAGCTGAGCTACTCGAAAAGCTCCGATCAGCCCGCGCGCTGGGTACTGATCGTGCACGGCGATTCGCCGATCCGTGCGCTGGAGGATCTAGCCGGCAAGCGCATCGCCACCGAACTGGTTGGCTTCACCCGCCGCTATCTGGCCGAACGCGGCATCGAGGCCACCGTGGAATTCTCCTGGGGCGCGACCGAAGCCAAGGTGGTCGAGGGACTGGTGGACGCAGCGGTGGAAATCACCGAGACTGGCAGCACCATCCGCGCCCACGGCCTGCGCATCGTCTGCGATCTGTTGCACACCACCACCCGTCTGATCGCTAACCGCGCCGCGCTGGCCGATCCCTGGAAGCAGGCCAAGATCGAACAAATCGCCCTGCTGACCCGCGCCGCGCTGGCCGCCCGCAACAAGGTGGCACTGAAGATGAACGTTCCGGCGGCACAAATCGACCAAGTGGTTCACCTGCTGCCCAGCCTGCACGCGCCCACCGTCAGCCACCTCTACGACCGTGACTGGCTGGCGCTGGAAACCGTGATCGACAGCGGTGAGGCGCGAGATCTCATCCCCCGCCTCACCGCCGCCGGCGCGCAGGGTATTTTGGAATACGAACTGAAAAAAATTGTCTGACCGCTCCGGCGATCAGCCGCGCCATCCGCAATATTTTGGTTTGCGGCACCGGTCAATGACCTGGATTTGCGACAGCAATCGCCCCATAATCGAGCAGCTCCCGCCAGACTGCGCGTTGCCGATCTCTTCAAATTATCGCTAAACTCTAGAGTTGTTAGCTCGACGCTTCCCCGGTCGGGCACGGCGCTATCCCTCAACCCGACCTCTCGATCCACGGAGCCTTTTCATGGCCGTTGAACGCACCTTGTCCATCATTAAACCCGATGCCATCGCCCGCAACCTCATCGGCGCGATCATCAGCCGCTTCGAGGACCGGGGCTTGCGCGTCGTCGCCGCCCGGATGCTGCATCTGAGCCACGAACAGGCCGAGCAGTTCTACGCCATCCACCGCGAGCGCGCCTTCTACCCGGACTTAGTCGCTTACATGACCTCAGGCCCGGTCATGGTTCAGGTGCTGGAAGGCGAAAACGCCATCGCCCGTAACCGGGAGATCATGGGCGCCACCGATCCGAAGAAAGCCGCTCCCGGCACCCTCCGCGCCGACTTCGCCGAGGACATGACCCAAAACGCCGTGCATGGCTCCGACGCCCCGGAAACCGCCGAGGTCGAAATCGCGTTCTTCTTCGGTCAGGACGGGCTGTGCCCACGTACCCTGTAAGCCAGCGGAGACCCCCCGCGTGCTCATAACCACCGGCAAGGTGAACCTGCTCGATCTGGATCGCCGCGATCTGGAAAGCTTTTTCGTCGCCATGGGCGAGAAAGCCTTCCGCGCCACTCAGATCATGAAGTGGATTTACCACGAGGGCGTCACCGATTTCGCCGCCATGACCAACCTGAGCAAGGCGCTGCGGGAGCGGCTGGTCGAACGCGCCGAGATTCGCCCGCCCGAGGTTGCGCTCGATCAAGCCTCCCGCGACGGTTCCCACAAGTGGTTGATCCGGCTGGATAGTGGCAACTGCGTCGAAACGGTATTCATCCCCGAGCCGGATCGCGGCACGCTGTGCATTTCCTCGCAGATCGGCTGCCCGCTGGACTGCTCGTTCTGCGCCACCGCCCAACAGGGTTTCAACCGTAACCTCGGCGTCGCCGAGATCGTCGGCCAGGTCTGGCAGGCCAGCCGGCTGCTGGGCAACCGGTGCAATGGTGACCGGATCATCACCAACATCGTACTGATGGGCATGGGCGAACCGCTACTGAATTTCGCCAACGTGGTCAAGGCAACCGACCTGATGCAGGACGACCTCGGCTTCGGCATCTCCAAGCGCCGCGTCACCCTCAGCACCGCCGGCGTGGTCCCGGCCCTGTACCGGCTCAAGGAAGTCTCCGAGGTTAGTCTGGCAGTCTCCCTGCACGCGCCGGACGACGAATTGCGCAACCAATTGGTGCCGCTCAACCGCAAGTACCCCATCGCCGAATTGCTGGCGGCCTGCCGGCACTATATCGCCGACAAGCCGCACCGCCGCATCACTTGGGAATATGTGCTGCTGGATGGGGTCAACGATTCCGAAAAACAGGCCCGCGCGCTGGCCACGCTGATCCAAGGCATCCCATCCAAGGTCAATCTGATTCCGTTTAACCCATTTCCGGGAACGCACCACCGTCGCTCCGAATCGGCGACCATTGCCCGCTTCCAGGCCGTGTTAATGGCCCATGATCTAACGGTCGTGACCCGCAAGACGCGGGGCGACGATATCGCTGCGGCCTGCGGCCAACTGGCTGGGCAGGTCCAGGCCCGTGGCCGCAAGCTGGCGCGTGGCGCGGCGCGGCTCGCCGTCTAGGGAGTCTCACATCATGCCGCCATTCGCCAAATTCATGATCCTTGCCCTGGCGTTGCCGCTGCTGGCGGCCTGCGCCAACACCCAGGAGCAGGAATTTAAACGCAGTGCCGCCGAGGCCAATTTCAAGCTGGGTGTCGGTTACATGCAGTCGGGCCACTTCGAAGTGGCTACGGAAAAATTGCTGAAAGCGCTGCAATACGATGACAATTATCCGGAAGCCCATAACGCCATCGCCGTGCTGTACGAGGAGATGCGCGAGTACGCGCCCGCCGAGACTCATTTCAAGAAAGCAATCGAACTCCAACCGGACTACACCTTGGCGAAGCTGAACTATGCCCGGTTGCTGTGCAAGCATTTTCCCGCACGGGCCGCCGAGGGCGAAAGCGAACTTCAAAAGATTGCCAGCAACCCGACCGATGCCGGCGCCAGCGCCTCGGAAGCTTATGCCGGCCTGGGAGTCTGTGCCCGCCAGCGCGGCGATCTGACGCAGGCCGAAACCTGGCTGCGCAAGGCGCTGGACAGCGATCCCAACAACACCGTCGCCCTATACGAACTGGCCGAAATCAGTCAGGGTCAGGGCAAGACGCTACAGGGACGCGCTTTCCTGCAGCGCTACCATGCCCAGACCCGCGCCACCCCGCAAAGCCTGTGGCTGGGCATTCTGATCGAGACTGCTCAGGATGGCGATGCACACCTGCGCCAGCAGTACAGCGCGCTGCTATCCGGCCAATTCCCGAATTCCGAAGAAGCCCGCCGTCTGAATAAGCCGTAATGAGCATGTCCAACGAAATGACCACCGATTTTACCCCATCGACGGAAACCCCCGAAGCGGCCAACGAACCGTTGGGCGCCTGGCTCACCCAAGTCCGTACCGGCTACGGCGCCGAACAGCGTGACGTCGCTCACCATCTCGGTTTGAACCCGACGATCATCCAAGCGCTCGAAACCGACGATTTCGCGCGGCTGGGAGCACCGGTCTTCGTCCGTGGTTATCTCAGCCGCTACGCCCGGCTGCTGAATCTGCCGGAACAGGCGGTGCTGGAGCGCTACCGGCAACAGTCGGGCGTCAGCCAGGCCCCGCCGCCGCTGCAAGTGGCACGCCCGCTCCGACGGCAGACCCGGGTTCGCGATCTGCGTGGCCTGTTCTACCTTTTGCTGGTGGCCGGCATCGGCTGGACCGCCATACAGCATCTGGGCGACCTCGATCCTGGCCGGCTTACCACGCTGTGGTCGGGCGCCAGCCAGAACGGCGACCAGCCAAGCAGCCCCACCACCACCACCACCACCGCCGCCACGCAAACCCAGTAC
>JBATDL010000592.1:0-1742 GCA_049663445.1 Candidatus Competibacter sp. | reverse complement strand
CCGGTTCGACTTGTAGCGGTACCACATCGACGCTGTCGAGGCGGGCGCAGTAGTCCAGATCCTGCCCGCAGCCCAGGGCCGCCAGACCGCGACCGTGGTGGGCGTAGCGCAGCAATTGCGGCAAGCGGGTTTGCCAGCGTTCGAACAACGCCATGGCGGCGATCGACTCATCGTCGCCGGCGCAGTCGCTGTCCCGCTCGACGCTCAGGGCGCAGGCGATGGCTCCGGCACAAATGGTGTCCTCCAGCGAGAACCCGCCACGCCAGCCAGCGGCCACAATCCACACCGTGTGCGGCTGTTCCCACAGTAGATAACGCACCACCGCCGCCCGATTGGTCAGCGAAGCCGTCAGCAGGATCGGTACTTGCCGTACCCGTTCCAGGGCACGGGTACCGTTGGTGGTGCTCATGAACAGCCGCTTGCCGCTAACCCGCGCGGGGATACATTCCGACGGCGAGTTACCAAGGTCGAAATCTTCCAGCTTTTCGCCACCGCGCTCGCCGGCCAGCAAGCGCCGTTCCGACGGCCAGCGTTTGCTGGTCCGGAACAAATCGTCGAGATCGTCGAATACTTGAATGGCTTCCGCGCCCGATTCCAGCGCGGTCGCCATGGTGGTGGTGGCGCGCAGCACGTCGATGACGATGGCGCAGGCCGGCAGATCGAGCGTGATGCCGCCCTTGCGGGCCTTTTTGCTGATATCCGGGACTTGATCGGGGGTGTGGTAGACGAAGATTTCCATGGGGGTTGTTCTGGTGGGTAACGACGTTGCGCTGGTTGGTTTGGGGTGGATTGGCTAGGGATTATCACCTGTTTTTTATAAGGTTAATCCAAGTCAGGACAAAGCGCCATACATGGGCATGGCTGGTTCGTGGAGTGGTGGATGCCCGGATCGGAGCGGCTCAACCCGGTTTATGGCAACAGCCGCTCCAATACCTGAACTTCGCTGGCGATCAATTCCTGGCGGCTGAGATCCAATACCGCCGCCGCCAGTGGGCTGGATTGCAGTGCCATCGCGCGCTCGGCCATCCGGTGCGCCTTAATCCATTCGCCGGTTCCCAGTAGGGCCACGGCCCGCCGTTCCAGCACGGCGACTTCGGCTTCGATGGCCAGTAGCACGCTCAAGTCCGCGCCGCAGCGATAGCAGACCGGCTCGTCCTTGAAACGGGCACGGCAGACCGGGCAGCGCTCCATCACGACTCCAGATAAAACAGAATGTCCGACAGCACGGCCATCGGTTCGGCCATGGCGGGGAAATCGCTGTTGACCAGCGCGTCCTTAATGCCCTCGATCAAATTGATCATTTCCTCGCGGTCGTCCTCGATGGCGCCATCCAACAGCCGCTCGGCCTTTTCCACCAGTGCCCGCGCCTGCGCCGTGAGTTGGTGATCGGTGGCGCTTCCGGCTGTTCCGGCGGGTTTTTCTTCGTCCGCAAACAGGGCATCGACTCGGGCGCGCGCCGTTTCCAGTTCCCCTTTCTGGAAGCGGGACAGCACATTGTCGATGCGGATCGATTTTTCCAGGCCGGTTTTTTTCTCCCGCGCCGATACGTTCATGATGCCGTTCAGATCGAGGGAGAACTGGATGATGATCGGGTTACCGGCCGGTACTTTACTCAGGTTTTCCACGAAAAATTGCCCGAGTTCGATGTTGTTCAGCGCATCTGGATCCTCCCCTTGGTAGACATGCACCAGCACCGCTTCCTGCCGGTCGTACATTGTGTAGACCACATCGCTTTTGGTAAC
>JBATDL010000591.1:0-4129 GCA_049663445.1 Candidatus Competibacter sp. | reverse complement strand
GCACCAGGCCGATGCGGGGGCGCTCCGCCGTCGCGGCCTCAAGACTGGCTGGACCGAGAGCGACCAACGCCGTTAAGGCGAGCAGCAACAGGTAGGGTAGGGAGCGGTTGGCTCGACAGTCGCGCATGGGGAAAGGCCGTGATGATGGGGTTGAAGGGGACGTGTTCAGCGGTAATTCAGAAAGATTATGCCAACATTGTTATTACGATTCAGCAGGGAATGAAGTTTCGTATCAGACACTTTCCGACGGCCTGAACGGTGAATCGCCAATCGATCCCGTGCGGTGCGGGTGAAGCGCCAGGAGGGCCGTTCCATGCGCCGCCGCCGTCATAACGACGCTGATGCGCGGAGGTTGTCATGACCGATCGAGAACATGAGATTTTGCCGGGCGAGCCTTCGGATCCAGTTCGCGACGAACGACGGGATTTTCTGATCAGCTTGGGGCGATGGTCGAAGGCAGTGATCGGCGGGGTGTTGCTGGGCGGCCTGCTGATCCCCGAACATGATGCCGAGGCCGGAGGCTGGGGCAATCGAGGCGGTGGTCGGAGCGGTAGTTGGATCAACTTTGGCGGTGGTTGGGGTTGGGGACCTCGACCTTGGGGTTGGGGCTGGTACAACCGGCCCTGGTACAACCGACCCTGGTACAACCGACCCTGGTACAACCGACCCTGGTACAACGGCCCCGGTTGGGGCGAGGGCTGGTACAATCGCTGACCATTCCGGTTTGAGGTATTGGTTTTTATGAGCACACCCGTCTACTACAACATCCCTTTACACCTGCTATCCGCTTACCGGCAGGAACAGTTGGTCGTCAGGACCAGCGAACCGACCATGCTCGCCGCCGCCCTGGAATCGGAAGATCCCGAACGGATTGCCGGCGTGCAGATCGTGGCGCTCGATACCGATTCCGAGCCGTTGAATGCGTGGGCGCCGGGGTTGCCGCTGGAACTGATCCTGCGCGATCCCGCCGCTGAATTCCCCCTGCTGTACCGCCACACCAATCTGCTCGACAACCATCCGATACGGGTGATCATCCCGGTTGCGCCAGGGTTCGGCAAGGCGGTCAAGGCGGCGGTTTCGCTGGATTTCGCGGTGCGGCTGGAAGTCGGACAACCCGAGCCGGCGCTGATCGAAGAGATGGCGGCGGTGCTGGAGTTTTATCTACACCAGTCCACGGTCGCTCAGCCGATCGAGTACTTTCATGGTGCCTTGCAGGGGTTTTTCCATGACGAGCCAGTGCCGTTATGGGTGTTGCAGGACGATGATCCGCAGTATCTGCGCTACGTCACCGACGACGGCGTCGAACAACCGTCCAGGCGGCTGGTGAACCTGAACGCCAATATTGCGCTCGATGCCGATCTGGGGGAATGGATCGCGCAAGTGCTGGCGGTGGGGGAAGAATGCCAGGGCTGCGAGTTTCTGAAAAGCTGCGGTGGTTACTTCAAATGGCCGCAGCGCGACTACGACTGCGCGGGGGTGAAACGCCTGTTTGGTTATCTGCGGGATGCCGCCGCCGAACTGCGCCGCGATCTGGATGTGGGATCGACTTAGCGAAACCTCTCGCCGGTGTTTTGCCGGCGGGAGACGTTTTCCGGCGACTCGGTGGTCGCCCGGTTTAGTCGTTGCGACACTGTTTTTGCTATTGTTTCCGGCCGTAAATGTTGCCGACGACAGCACCCGCCGCGCCACCGATGAGTGCGCCGGTCCCGGCACTGCCGCCGGTTAAAGCGCCGATGGCCGCGCCGCCCGCCGCGCCGATGGCCGCGCCGCTTAACGTGCCCTGCTCGGTCGGTGTCATGTTGGTGCAGCCGACGCTGAAGGCGAGGGCTGGAACCGCAATTAGAAAGCCGATCTTTTTCATGGCTTGATTCCTCATTGTTTTGCTTTGGGTTGGCCGACCTTGGGCTTAACCATCTGGAACCAGATCACTTCGATAATCGGCTCCTGCTGCTTGTCGGGGTTGGCCTTGTAGTAGGCGTCCACGGTTTCCACAATCTGCGGCACGGTCATGCCATCCAAGGCCTTGATCAAGTGGGGGACGGTGGTGCGGTGTTTGGGGTTCGGACCGGTCAACTGGTATTCAACCATCGCCAAGTTCAGGATGCCAAGCACATAAGCCCGCCTTTCGGTTTCGGTGGCACTCGACCAGCGCTCGCCAGTGGGAATCAGCCATTCCTCCTTCTGTGATGCGGCGGACTTGGCGGCGGCTGATGCGGGTTTGGCGGCCTGAACGGCAGGTCCGCCGATCAGTGCCAAGGCCAGGCCTGCGGACAATAGGGTGGCTTTGGCGGAATAATGTCTAAGCATAGTAATCTCCTTCAATGAGAGCACGGAGAGGGGTTACCGGTAGCGGGCTGGAATCAAGAACCAGCATAGCCTCTGGGGACAAAAGAGAGCTTCAGGTGGCTGCTTGGGACCGACGCGCCTGCCAGTGGTTGTACAGCCAGCTCCAAGCCAAGTAGAGAATGATAACGCCAATCCCCGCATAAACCAGGATCGGGATGAGGTTTTGAACCATGATCATGAAGATCGCGCCGGCGCCCAGGAAGATCGCGACGAAGCAGAGCCGCCAGTCGAAATAGATGCCGGCCAGAAACGTGGTCAGTGTGACGTTGATCATTAGCAGGAAGCTGGCCTGACGGTCGTCGAGGGTACTCATGAAGCCTTGGGACGCAGCCATGAAAATCACTTGCATCAGCAGCAACAGTACCCCCCAGTGCAGGATTTGCCGGACGACCAGCAGGGCACGAGCTTTTGCGGTCGGTTCGACGTTGCGCCATTGAGTGACGATGCAGATCAGACCAAAGATCGGGATCAGGTAATACCAGTACCAACGGCTACTCTGCGCGTCGGCTTCCGTATAGGCCGCGCCGATCCACGACAGCAGGATCATTAGATAAAAGCCGATGTCCCTGGGGCGAAAGATCTGCCGCAGCAGGCTGTGTTGGGTGGGGACCGGTTCGGCCGGGGTTAGTTCGAGTTCGGACATGACGGTTTCCTTGCCTGGGTTCGATTTTCTATGAGGGTTACGGACCAATATTAGCGCATGCCCCGGCGATGAAGCATCCAGCGGCCTCCAGCACGGCTTCCCGCGCCTGATGATGGGGGATGTGGCCGCAGCCGGGCAACCACAACAGATCCGCCGGTCCGGCGACTCCGACGGCGATGGCGTCCACTTGGGCGCGAGTGCCGTATTCGTCGTCCTCGCCCTGGACGACCAGCACCGGGCAGACGATCCGGGGCAATTCGGTTTCCATGTTCCAGTCGCGATAGTCCGGGCGCAGCCAGGTGTCGCACCAGCCTCGGAACATGGCGTCGGTATGGTCGCTGTGGTAGCGCCGCAACCCGTCCCGCAAGCCACCCTGCCGATAGGCATCGCGGGCGTATCGGATGCCGACCAGGCATTTTTCATCGACGAAAACGTGCGCCGCCTCGCTGATCACGGCGCGCGTCCGCTCGGGATAGGCAGCGGCGAACAGCAGGGCGATGGAACCGCCGTCGCTATGGCCGAACAGGATCGGCGGTTCGCTAATATCGCAGGCTTCCAGTACTTCGGGGAGCGTATCCCACGCTTCTCGCTGTAAATAATCGTTGGGGCGCGGCCCGACCAGGGGTTCGGAGTGGCCGTAACCCCAGCGCTCGTATACCAGTCCCGGCAAGCCGGTTTGGGCGCACAGTTGTTCGGGGAAAGTGCGCCATTGCCCGATGCTGCCCAGCCCCTCGTGCAGGAAAACCAGGGTGGGACCGGCGGCGGCGCGCGGTGGGGTCAGGTGTTCGGCGTGCAGCCGATGGCCGGCGGCCTGTAGAATGCGGCGATGGCGGCGGACAAGTTCGGTCATGGCGGGATTCAGGCGATGCGTTGTTCCTGGAAGATCGCCAGCAGGATATCCAGTCGCTCCCGGGGTTCGGTTGTCTCCAGTAGCGTGCGGCGGACGTGCAGTGGCAGGGGCAGGATTTCCGCCAGGCGGTTACCGACCCAGGTGGCATTCTCCCAATCCGGCGTCAGGAACCGGCGATAGGGCGCCAGTTCCTCGCGGTCCAACAGATCGCGGAGGACGCGGACCAGAGGTTCGTGGCTGGGCAAAGTCGATTGCGCCGGATCGTCCGGTAGCCACCGCACCTGAGCGAT
>JBATDL010000590.1:0-6062 GCA_049663445.1 Candidatus Competibacter sp. | reverse complement strand
AATGGGCGCTGAAGCGCCATCCGTGGACTAGCCACGGACTGAAAGTTATGGGACTGAAAGTCCATAGTTTGAACTATGATCCGCTTCACTTCGTTCAGCGGACTGAAGTATTGCTGGGACAATCAAGATGGATTGGAAACCCAATTAAAAACCATGCGGTGCCGACAGCGTCGACAACGTCTAATCGTCCGTTGGTGCCCACCCTCCCATATCCTTCCAGCGGTTGGCGATCTGGCAGAACAGTTCGGCCGTGCGCTCGGCGTCGTAAATAGCCGAATGCGCCTCACGCTCATTCCAGGGAATGCCCGCCGCCTGCAATGCCCGGGCTAGTACGGTCTGTCCGTAGGCCAGACCCGCCAGCGACACCGTATCGAAGCTGCTGAAGGGATGGAAAGGGTTACGCTTGATCTTGGCACGCGCCGCCGCCGCGTTCAGGAACGCCAGGTCGAAGAAAGCGTTGTGGCCGACCAGAACGGCGCGAGTGCAACCAGTTTCCCGAATTTCCCGCCGTACTTCCCGAAAGATCGCATCCAGCGCCTCACCTTCCGGCACTGCGAAGCGGAATGGATGGTCTGGATCGATGCCGTTCACCGCCATCGAAGCCGGGTCCAACCGCGAGCCGGGGAACGGCTGTACATGATGGGCCAGCGTTCCGACCGGATGCAGGTGACCCTGCCAGTCCATGCGCACGATCACGGCGGCGATTTCCAGCAGGGCGTCGGTCTGAGCATTGATGCCGCCGGTTTCGACATCCACGACCACCGGCAAAAAGCCACGAAACCGGCTGGCGATGAGGGAATTAGAAGTAGGTTCGTTCATTCTGGCAGCATAGCGGATCGCTGGCGGCGACGCATCCGTATCCGTATCCGATCGGCTCAGCCCAGCGTGTTATGTTCCACCCAGCGCGATCCGGCGATGGTGGTCTCGCGCTTCCAAAATGGCGCCTTCGACTTCAGTTCCTCCATGATGGACCGGCAGGCCGAAAAAGCCACCGCCCGATGTTCCGACCAGACCGCCACCAGCACGATGGGATCGCTGGGGTGCAATTCACCGACCCGATGCACCACCAGTACATCCAGCAGCGGCCATTCCCGGCCGGCGGTTTCAACGATGCGCCGAAGATACTTTTCAGTCATGCCCGGATAGTATTCCAGCACCATGCCTTGCACCGCTTCCCCGTCGTTGAAATCGCGCATCGTACCAATGAAAATCGCCGTCGCACCGCACCGGCCCGGTAGCCCGACCCGTGCCTGATAGCGTCCCAGCTCCGCCAGGGGCTCAAAAGGTGTTTCCCGTAATTCGACCTGCAACGCCTTACCCTCCGGTCACCGGCGGAAAGAACGCCACCTCGTCGCCATCGCGCACCCTCTGCTCCAGCCCAGCATATTCCATGTTCACCGCCGCTAAGGTGTTCGGCGGTAACGGAAGCTCCCGATGCAGCGCCGCCCAAACCCCGGCGACCGTCAAGCCACCGGCGGCATCCAGTCGATCCTCGGCGCGGCCCACGCGATCACACAGACTGGCAAAGTATTTAACATGAACAGTCATGCGCTTACCTCGTTAACGATGATCATTTGATCGCCCCGATCCATCTTGGCGCAACCGCCAGCAAGGACGCCCGTCAAGATCGATCAAGCCGTTTTGCAGCAACCACTCGTGAGCATCCTCGGCGTCCTGTTCGAACCAAGCGCGGGCCGAACCCAAGCGGAAAGAATAACCCCAGGCATCCATATCGGCGAACATTCGCAACCGTCCGACCCCCGGCAATTCATCCGCCAATAGAATTTGCAGGTAGCAAACACCGTTTTCCTCGCTGCAGTCGCCGCCGGCATCGGTATGTAATTGCGCACGGCGTCCCGTATCCATGCAGATGTAGTGACAGGCTTCGTGCAGGGCGGAATGCACCGGCGTATCCTCGCGCACGAACAGACAATCACCGACCAACCCTGCTTCCGAATCGCCCCAATAGCTACCGGGAATCTCGCCCTTGGACGGGACTCGCTCCACGCGCAACCCATAGCGTCCCAGCAGCGACAACAATGTTTCCATCAGCTCGTGTCCCAACCCGACACAGGTCAACGTCGCCATCGTTGATCGCGAACTCATGCCTTCCTTACCTCCGGGTTTCGTCCATTGCAACCAAGCTGCGGGACGACGGTCGATACGTAACTTGAAACTGTTGGTGCGATGCTATCAGTTTTCAATCATTAAATAACCAAATCGCATAAGCGATTAGGGTGAAAATGCAGCATTTTCCGGTTAGACTTGCGATTTTCAGGTGATCCTCCGTCATTCCGACGGAGGGAATTCCGCTTGCCGCCTTTGTTTGAAGGATACGTTATCCCATGAGCCGAACTCATCTGTTCACCTCCGAGTCCGTTTCCGAAGGACATCCGGACAAAATCGCCGATCAGATTTCCGACGCCGTGCTCGACGCCATCCTCGCCGAGGATCCCAAGGCCCGCGTTGCCTGCGAAACCCTGATCAAGACCGGCGTGGTGGTGCTGGCCGGCGAAATCACCACGTCGGCTTGGGTGGATTTCGATCAGATCGTGCGCAATACCGTGATCGGCATCGGTTACGACAACTCCAATGTCGGCTTCGACGGCGCCACCTGCGCGGTGCTGTCCTGCATCGGTAAACAGTCCTCCGATATCCGGCAGGGCGTGGACCGTGAAAACCCGGAAGATC
Organism: Candidatus Competibacter sp.; assembly: GCA_049663445.1. GTDB lineage: Bacteria > Pseudomonadota > Gammaproteobacteria > Competibacterales > Competibacteraceae > Competibacter. The sequence goes on along the minus strand of JBATDL010000590.1, from coordinate 3,371 downwards.
AGGGCGCAGGCGATCAGGGTCTGATGTTCGGCTATGCCTGCAACGAAACCGACGTGCTGATGCCGGCCCCCATCACTTACGCTCACCGCCTGGTGCAGCGGCAGGCGGAGATGCGCAAGCGCGGCGTGCTGTCCTGGTTGCGACCGGACGCCAAAAGCCAGATCACTTTCCGCTACCAAGGCAACAGCGTAGTGGGAGTCGAGGCAGTGGTGCTGTCCACCCAACACGATGCGGATATCAGCTACAAGCTGCTGTGTGAGGCGGTGATGGAGAATATCATCCTGCCGGTGCTACCGGCCGAGTGGCTGGACAAGCATACTCAGTACCACATCAACCCGACCGGCAGCTTCGTCATCGGTGGGCCGGTGGGAGACTGCGGGCTAACCGGGCGCAAGATCATCGTCGATACCTACGGCGGCTCGGCGCATCACGGCGGTGGCGCCTTTTCCGGCAAGGATCCGTCCAAGGTCGACCGTTCCGCCGCCTATGCGGGCCGTTACGTCGCCAAGAACATCGTCGCCGCCGGTCTGGCCGACAAATGCGAGATCCAGGTATCCTACGCCATCGGTGTGGCCGAACCGACTTCGATCAACGTCAACACCTTCGGCACCGGCAAGATCGACGAAGACCGGCTGGTCGACATCGTGCGCGGCCACTTCGACCTGCGGCCCTATGGGCTGGTGAAAATGCTCGATTTGATCCGGCCGATTTTCCGCCAGACTGCCGCTTACGGCCACTTCGGTCGCGAGGAGCCGGAATTCACCTGGGAACGCACCGACCGGGCCGAAGCGTTGAGGGATGCGGCGGGCCTGTAAATCCGACCACGGCCGCCGCGCCTTCAGCTAGTGGCACCGGCTTAATCTCTAACTCCGAATTTTTCGCCTCCCGCCGAGGGGCGCTGCAGCGGTTTTCACCGTCAGGCTCGGCGTGGCATGGCCTTCACAAGCCAACGGCGCCCGTTCAATCGTATGGAGTGTATACGTTATGAACGCCGTCGTGCGCGAAAAAACCACCGTTGACTATCATGTCGCCGATATCACCCTGACGGACTGGGGTCGCAAGGAAATCGCCATCGCCGAAACCGAGATGCCCGGCTTGATGGCAGTCCGGGCTGAATACCGCGACCGGCAGCCGCTCAAGGGCGCCCGCATCGCCGGCTCGCTGCACATGACCATCCAAACCGCTGTACTGATCGAAACGTTGGTGGAACTGGGCGCGGACCTACGCTGGGCCTCCTGCAACATCTTTTCAACCCAGGATCACGCCGCCGCCGCCATCGCCGCCGACGGCATTCCGGTGTTCGCCTACAAGGGCGAATCGCTGGAAGAATACTGGGATTTTACCCATCGCATCCTGGAATGGCACGACAACGGCACGCCGAACATGATCCTGGACGACGGCGGCGACGCCACCTTGCTGGTCACGCTCGGCGCCCGCGCCGAACAGGATCGCTCGCTGATTGCCAATCCGAGCTGCGAGGAAGAACAAGTCTTATTTGCCGCTATCCGCAAGCGGCTGGAAAGCCAACCCGGTTGGTACTCAAAGATCCAGGCCAACATCAAAGGCGTCACCGAAGAAACGACGACCGGTGTCCACCGCCTGTACATGATGGAAAAGGAAGGACGACTGCCCTTCCCCGCCATCAACGTCAACGACTCGGTCACCAAGTCCAAGTTCGACAATCTCTATGGCTGCCGTGAGTCGCTGGTGGACGGCATCAAGCGTGCCACCGACGTGATGATTGCCGGCAAAATCGCCATGGTGCTGGGCTACGGCGATGTCGGCAAGGGCTGCGCCCAGAGCCTGCGTGGTCTGGGCGCCACGGTGTGGGTCACCGAAATCGATCCGATTTGCGCCTTACAGGCGGCGATGGAAGGCTACCGAGTCGTCACCATGGACGAGGTCTGCGCGCTGGCGGATATCTTCGTCACCACCACCGGTAACGTTAGCGTCATCACCCACGACCACATGGCCCGAATGAAAAATCAGGCCATCGTCTGCAATATCGGCCATTTCGATTCCGAAATTGAGGTCGCCAGCCTGAAGCAATATCGCTGGGAAAACATCAAGCCGCAGGTGGATCACATCATCTTCCCCGACGGCAAGCGCATCATCCTGCTGGCCGAGGGGCGACTGGTGAATCTGGGCTGCGCCACCGGCCATCCCAGTTTCGTGATGTCCAACTCCTTCACCAACCAGGTACTGGCGCAGATCGAACTGTTCACCCAGAACGGACAGTACGAAAACAAAGTCTACGTGCTGCCTAAGCACCTTGATGAAAAGGTGGCGCAACTGCATCTGGGCCGGATCGGCGCCAAGCTGACCGCGCTCACACCGGAACAGGCTGCGTATATCGGTGTTGCCGTGGACGGGCCTTACAAGCCGGATAGTTATCGCTACTGATTTGTAGCCCAGCCGGAGGAGGATATCCACAACTATCCTCCTCCGGCGTCTGTTCGCTGGATGTTCCCCCTTCGTATTCTGTCGACCCCCTTGCCATACCCGTCATGGACTCCCAAAAACGTCATTCAAAGGTTTTCAGTTGCGAATTCTTCCCCCCCAATACCGATGAAGGGATGCATAAGTTATTCGCCGCCCGCGAAGCGCTGATGCGAATGCAACCCACCTTCTTCTCGGTCACTTACGGTGCCGGCGGCTCCACTCGCGAACGCACCTTACAGGCAATTCAGATCATTCAAGCGCACAGCGGAGTAGATGCCTCGCCCCACCTGACCTGCGTGGCTTCCACCCGCGCGGGGACTCGAGAGATTCTGGCCGGCTACCGCGCCCAAGGTATCCACCGCATTGTCGCCCTGCGTGGCGACCTGCCATCGGGGATGCGGGAATTTGGCGAATTGCGCTACGCCAATGAACTGGTGGCATTCATCCGCGCCGAAACCGGTGACCATTTCCACATCGAAGTCGCCGCTTACCCGGAATGTCATCCGCAGGCGCTGAACATCGAACGAGACCTGCTCCACTTCAAACGCAAGGTCGATGCCGGTGCCAACAGCGCCATTACCCAATACTTCTACAATTCGGATGCCTACTTCCGCTTTGCAGACGACTGCGCACGGTTGGGAATCGATCTACCGATCGTGCCCGGCATCATGCCGATCACCAATTTCACCCAATTGGCGCGGTTCTCGGACAGTTGCGGAGCGGAAATTCCGCGCTGGATTCGCAAGCGGCTGGAAGGCTTCGGCGACGACCGCGACACCATCCGGGCTTTCGGTCTGGATGTGGTCACCGATCTGTGCCGACGCCTGCTGGAAGGTGGTGCACCGGGCCTGCATTTCTACACGATGAACCAGGCCGGACCGACACTGGCGATCTGCGAGCAGCTGGGATTGACCACCCCCCTACAAACC
>JBATDL010000589.1:0-3882 GCA_049663445.1 Candidatus Competibacter sp. | reverse complement strand
CCGCCGACCGGGCCGAGGGCTTGGCGATGCTGGCGTGCCTGTCCGGGCGGGAACATCGGGTCTTAAGCGCGGTGGCGCTGGCCACCACGCAGCGCGAGGCGATCAAGGTGCAGGAAAGCCGGGTTCGCTTCCGCGAGTTGTCGCCGACGGAATGCACGGCTTACTGGGATAGTGGCGAACCGTGGGACAAGGCCGGCGGCTACGGCATTCAGGGACGGGCGGCGGCCTTTATTGTTGAGTTGCGCGGCAGCTACTCCGGCGTCATGGGGCTACCGCTGTTCGAAACCGCCGAACTGCTGCGCGAGTTTGGCATCCCTCTCTGGCCCTCTTTTACCTCCTGACGGGAACGACCATTCATGGCCACACGCGCCGAAGGCGGCACGGGCGACGAAATCCTGATCAACGTGACGCCCCGTGAAACCCGGGTCGCCGTGGTCGAGAACGGCGTCTTGCAGGAAATCCTGCTCGAACGGGTTGGCCGTCGCGGTTTGGTCGGCAACATCTACAAGGGGCGCGTTTGCCGGGTTCTGCCCGGCATGGAGGCGGCGTTCGTGGACATCGGCTTGGAGCGGGCCGCGTTCCTGCACGTCTCCGATATCCGTTCGGAAACCATGGCTGAAGAAGGAACGGCCACGGGCGAACGCTGGCCTGTCATTACCGAACTGGTCCGCGAGAATCAGGAGCTGGTGGTGCAGGTGATCAAGGACCCGATCGGCACCAAGGGGGCACGGTTGACCACCCATGTCACCCTGCCGTCCCGTTTCCTGGTTTTCCTGGCCGATTCGGACGTGGCGGGGGTGTCGGTCAAGATTGACGGCGAGCGCGAGCGGCAGCGGCTCAAGGAAATGATCAACGCCTTCCGGGCCGAATTCGGCGGCGGCTACATCGTGCGCACCGTCGCAGAAGGCGCGGAGCCCTGGGCGCTGCGGGCGGATATGCAGTTCCTGCAGCGCTTGTGGGGTTCGATTCGGGAACGGATCAAGGGGACCAGCGGCATCGCGACCCTGTACGAGGATCTGCCCCTGATCCTGCGGGTGTTGCGCGATTTCGTCGGTGACAACGTCGAGAGGATGCGCATCGATTCGCGCGAAACCTGCCAGCGGATGTTGGAATTCGCCGATAAGTTCGTGCCGGAGATGGTGCCGCGCCTGGAGCATTATCCCGGCGAACGACCGATTTTCGAGCTGTACGGCATCGAGGACGAGATCCAGCGGGCGCTGGGCAAGAAAGTGCCGCTCAAGTCCGGTGGCTACCTGGTCGTCGATCAGACCGAGGCGATGACCACTATTGACGTCAATACCGGCGCCTATGTGGGGCATCGCAATCTTGAGGAAACTATCTTCAAGACCAATCTGGAAGCCGCCACGGCTATTGCCCGGCAATTGCGGCTGCGCAATCTGGGCGGGATCATCATCCTCGACTTTATTGATATGGTCAGCGAGGAACACCGCCAAGCGGTGTTCAAGGCGCTGGAAAAGCACTTGGAAAAGGATCGCGCCAAGAGCCACATCTCGCAGGTGTCGCCGCTGGGTCTGGTGGAGATGACCCGCAAGCGGACCCGCGAGAGTTTGGAGCAGGTACTGTGTGAGCCGTGTCCCTTGTGCAGCGGGCGAGGCTCGATCAAGACTGCCGAGACGGTGTGCTACGACATTTTCCGTGAACTGCTGCGTGAAGCCCGTCAGTATTCGCCGCGTCAGTTCATGGTGCTGGCCGCGCCGGATGTGGTGGACGCCATGCTGGATCAGGAATCCACCAGCGTGGCGCAACTGGAAGCCTTCATCGGTATCCCCATCAAGTTCCAGGCGGAAGCCCTCTACACCCGCGAGCAATACGATGTGGTGTTGATGTGAGTCAGGGGTTTTGGCATGCGGCCGGCACGGCGCGGCGAACGCTGCGGTGGGTGCGCCGGCTGGTGCTGACGTTGCTGTTGCCGTTGCTGCTGCTGGCGGCGTTCGGCCAGTGGTGGTTGTTGCCGCGCTTGAACGATTATCGCGATCCACTGGCGGCTGCTCTGGGCGAAGCGCTGCGGACGCCGGTGCGGATCGAGTCGGTCGCTGCGGTTCGGGACGGCTGGCGGCTCGGGTTGCGGCTGCGGAGCGTCAGTCTGCGCGATCCCACTGATGACGCGCTACTGGCCAGTTTTACCCAGGCGACGGTGAGCCTGAATCTGTGGCGTTCGCTGCGGGAATGGCGGCCGGCGTTCGGCCACATCCGGTTGGAAGGCGTCAATCTGACCTTGGAGCAAGGGCCGGATGGCACCTTGCGGCTGCGGGCAAATACCGACGCCGAAAATGCCGCGTCCTCCCTGGGCGAGGCTGCCCGCTGGCTATTTGCCGCGCGTCGGCTGGACATCATCGGCGAGCGGCTGACCGTGCGCCGCCCGGACGGGCGGGCGATCAAAATTCTACACCCCTATTTTCAGGTGAGGGACACCGCCGAAGGCCAGCGGCTGACGTTTGCCGCCGAGTTGCCGGCCGGCTTGGGCGATCGGTTGCGACTGAGCGTGGAGCGACAAGGCACCGACGGCGCCGATCCCGAAGCTGGGCAGGGGACCTTTCGATTCGAAGCCGACCATCTGGATCTGGCGGGCTGGCCGTTGCCTTTGCCCTTCAGCGCCGGCCAAGCCGGGCTGGAGATCAGCGGCGACTGGCGGGACTGGCGACCCACCCATCTGCAAGGTCATTTGCGCCTGCGCCAGGCGAGTTTGAAGCCGGAACCGCGCGCCGCCTTGTTGGAGTCCTGGCTGGCGGCGACGCCGGACAGCGAACTGAATATTGAGTGGCAGGCGGAGGAAACCGGCTGGCGGTTGCGAGGTCAGGCCCGGTTCGGCGACGGTCAGAGCGAGGCTCGGCCCCGCTTCGAGCTGAGTCGCGCCGGCGAGCACTGGCGCGGGGAAGGTCACGACTGGCGCGTTCAGGATGTGTTGGCTTGGGCGACGCCGTGGCTGGACGAGCCGGCCCGAAACTGGCTAGTGCCGCTCGACCCGCGCGGCGATTTGCCGGAACTCACACTGGAAACGGAATCCGGTTTCGATACGTACACGGTGACCGCGCGCTTGGACAATTTGGCCGGGCGCCCAGCCCGTAAGCTGCCGGGATTCGACCATCTGACGGGTTCGTTGAGCCTGACCCCGACCCAGGGCCAGCTTGAGTTGGACAGCCGGTCGGTCCAGATCGATACCGACGGCTTGCTGCGCGTTCCACTCCGCTTCGACCGCTTGAACGGGGCGATCGTCTGGCAACGCGATATGGATGGATTGCGGCTCGATAGCGCCGGTCTGGAGGTGGCCAATTCCGATTTCAACGGCCGGTTTTGGGGCAGCGTCACCCTTCCCAATCAGGGCGAGCCGGTGCTGGACCTGCGCGGGCATTACCGGGATGTCCGGATCGGGCGCGAGCAGGCGCGGCGCTACCTGCCGGTGGCGGTGATTCCGCCCGACGGGGTGGCCTGGCTGGATCAGGCGCTGGTCAGCGGTCGGGTGGTGGCCGGAGACCTGATTTTGCGCGGTTCGCCGGCCCGGTTCCCCTTCGACCGCGATGAGGGTTTATTCGAAACCCGCTTTCAGATTGAGGATGCGGTGGTGAACTACGCGCCCGGTTGGCCCCGGCTGGAAGGGTTGCGGGGGAGCGTGACGTTCCGCAATCGCGGTATGCGGATCGAGGCGGAGCCCGGCGCCGGCCGCCTGCTCGACGCCGAGGTCGAGAATTTCGCGGTCTGGATCGACGATCTCGAACAGGTGGTGGCCCAAGTCAAGGGCCGGATCAAGGGACCCGGCGCCAGTCTGTGGCGGGGGCTCAAGGAAAGTCCGGTCGGTCAGGAACTGGGTGAGGATCTGCCGGATTTACGGATCGTCGGCCACAATACCGTGGATCTCGAACTTTC
>JBATDL010000588.1:0-1814 GCA_049663445.1 Candidatus Competibacter sp. | reverse complement strand
CCCATCTGGCTCATGCGCTCGACGATGCGCCCGGTTATGGCTTCCGATTGGATTATTTCGGCTTCGACTGGAAAAAGCTCAAGACCGCCCGCGATGCTTTCGTGCGCAACATCAACGAATGGTACCTGGGCTATCTGGCCGAGGCGGGGGTCGAACTGATCCGTGGATTCGGCCGTTTTGCCGACGCCCGCACACTAACGGTGGGCAACGAGCGCTACAGCGCCGACCATCTGGTCATCGCCACCGGCGGCCGGCCGCGGGTTCCCCAGATACCGGGTGCTCAGTTCGGCATCACCTCCGACGGCTTTTTCGAACTGAACGCCTGCCCGCGACGGGTGGCCATCGCCGGCAGTGGTTACATCGCGGTGGAACTGGCCGGAATGCTGCACGCGCTGGGCGCCGAGGTGACGCTGCTGGTGCGCAAGGATCAGGTACTACGGTCGTTCGACGCCATGCTGCGCGAGCAATTGATGGAGCGACTGCGCGAGGATGGCATCAACGTGCTGACGCGCACCCAGGTCAGCGCGGTGGCACGCCTGGCCAAAGGCACGCTCAGCCTACATTGCGCCGGGCGGGAAAACTCCCTGGAAGTGGATGCGATGTTGTGGGCCATCGGCCGCGATCCCAATACCGACACGCTCGATCTGGCGACGGCGGGAGTGACGGCGAACCCGAACGGTACTATCCCGACCGATCCCTATCAGAACACCAACGTCGCCGGCATTTATGCCATCGGCGATGTGACCGAACATGCCCAATTGACCCCGGTGGCGATCACCGCCGGCCGCCGGCTGGCCGACCGGCTGTTCGGCCAGCAGCCGGAGCGACGCCTGTCTTACGAAAACATTCCCAGCGTAGTGTTCAGCCATCCGCCTATCGGCACGGTTGGGCTGACCGAGGAGGAGGCGCGACGGGAACACGGCGCGGCGGTGCGGGTCTACCAGACCCGCTTCCGGCCGATGTACCACGCCTTTACCCACCGCCAACCACCGACCGTCATGAAGCTGGTATGCGTCGGCCCGGCGGAAAAGATCGTGGGTTGCCACCTCATCGGCGAGAGTGCCGACGAGATGCTGCAAGGCTTCGCGGTTGCTATCCGCATGGGCGCAACCAAGCGCGATTTCGACGACACCGTGGCCATCCATCCGACCAGCGCCGAAGAACTGGTCACGATGCGCTGAAGGTTGAAGGGCAACAAACAATCCAATAATTCGTCCCTTGCATGAGAACCGTTCCCATGTCAATCCGTCCTTTCGAAGAGCACACCCCGCAAATTCATTCCACTGTCTATGTCGACGACACGGCTCTGGTCATCGGCGATGTCGAAATCGGCGAGGACAGCTCGGTCTGGCCGATGAGCGTGATCCGCGGCGACATCCAGCGCATCCGCATCGGCGCGCGCACCAGCATTCAGGACGGCAGCGTGATCCACGTCACCCACGACAGCCGGTTTTCTCCGGGCGGCCAAGCGACCCTGATCGGCAACGATGTCACGGTCGGCCACAAGGTCATCCTGCACGCCTGCACCATTGAGGATTACTGCCTGATCGGCATGGGTTCGATCATCATGGATAAGGCGGTGGTGCGATCGCGGGTGACCATCGGCGCCGGCAGCGTGGTGCCGCCCGGCAAGGTGCTGGAAAGCGGTTTTCTCTATGTTGGCAGCCCGGTCAAGCAGATTCGGCCGCTGAATGAGCGCGAGCTGGAGTTTCTTGAATACTCGGCCCAGAACTACCAGCGCTTGCGGGAGCGGCACCTGCGGATGACCGGCGCGGACATTGCCACCGCCGGCGCTCCCGCCCCTAGCTCCGAAC
>JBATDL010000587.1:0-1557 GCA_049663445.1 Candidatus Competibacter sp. | reverse complement strand
TCAGCGATTCCCGGTCTCTTTCCTAGTCTTTGATTAATAATGATTTTTTCTCGAAAATTTATCAGTGTTTAATAAAAAATATATTTATAAATCAGTTAGATGAGCAAAAGAGACCGGGAATCGCTGCGGAGTTGGACCCGTGGCTGCTCCGTATACCGAAACTTTGCGCCTCGTGCCCCGCCTGTCCAGATGACCGCGCCGTTTGGCCTTGCCTGGCCTACACCGCCAAGTTGTTCGATCAACGGGGCTGGTACACCCGAAATACGCCTCAGCCATAATTACGTCGTAGTTTCCACCAGTTTCAGACCCGCATCCAGCGGCGTCGCTTCGAGCTGTTGCCTGTCTCGCGTCCTGTGCGCCACCCGTTCCAAGGTGAAGTCGCCAAAGCATCGTTAGATATCAATGGATATGGGGCAAAGTGCCCACTACCCATTTCCGCCTCGGCGCGCTGCCCCGCGCTCGACTGGTTATGTGAACCGCTCCGAGAGTCTCGGAGGCATTGTGAGTCACGTCGCCAAGGTGGACAAAGTGCATCGTTCTGGAAACGTGCTTGGTTTTCCTTTCGGATTGCTTCTCATCTCGCATGTATCGCTATGTGGAAATGATGTTTTAAAAATCAATATGCAATATTTATTATTGCATTTAAAATTTTCGTTATTGATAATTAATGCCTGTTTTGGAACCTGGATTTTCATTATGCTCACAGCGGCTCAGTTGAAAGCGGCACGCGCGCTGTTGGGTATAGACCAGCGAACGCTCGCCGAAAGCGCCGGTTTGTCCCTGCCGACCATCCAGCGGATGGAAACCAGCGAAGGCACGATTCGCGGCAATGTGGATTCCCTGGTCAAGCTCATCACCGCGCTCGACGCCGCCGGCGTGGAGCTGATCGGGGAGGGCGCCGCCAGCGAAGGTGGCGGGCGCGGGGTTCGGCTGAAGCGCTGAACCGCTCCATCAGTCCGTAGTGATCGTGGGTCGAAAGGAGTGGAATTCGTCACTATGCCGTTGTCGCTGTTATTGGGCTTGGTCATGGCCCTGCTTGCCGTCGGTTTCTACGCGATCACCGCATCGCGGCGGGCGAGTTGTACCCGTCAGGTCTACGGGGCCAGTCTGGTCGTTTGCGGCGTCTTGCTGGGGATGGCGCTGACGCATCTGCTAAGTGCCTCCGCGCCAACCACGCTGACCTTGCCGTTGGGCCTGCCTTGGCTGGGCGCGCATTTCCGTCTGGACGCGCTGTCGGCCTTTTTCCTAATCGTGATCAATCTTGGCGGTGCGGTGGCCAGCCTGTTCGCCTTGGGCTACGGCCAGCACGAGCAAGCACCCGAACGGGTGTTGCCGTTCTACCCAGCCTTTCTGGCCGGCATGAACCTGGTGCTGCTGGCCGACGACGCCTTTACCTTCCTGTTCGTTTGGGAATTCATGTCGCTGAGTTCGTGGGCGCTGGTCATGGCCCACCATCGGGATCCGGCCAACGCCCGCGCTGGTTATCTGTATCTGGTCATGGCCTGTTTCGGTACCCTGGCGCTGCTGCTGGCCTTCGGGCTGCTGGCCGGTCCCAAC
>JBATDL010000586.1:0-5022 GCA_049663445.1 Candidatus Competibacter sp. | reverse complement strand
GATCACATCGCTCGATCGATAAGCCGCGCAACAGGTAGGGATAGACCGTGTGCGCGGGGTTTGGCTGGCTCATGTTGGGCTTCTGGTACACTGCATCCAGACTCATCGTGCGCAACAACCGCCGGACACGCTTGACGTTCACCGGATGGCCGAGACTGCGCAAGTAAGCGACCATACGCAGGACCCCGTAGTAGGGCGTTCGGGTATACTGCTCGTCCAGTAGGCGCATGAGGCCCAGGTTTTCCGCGTTCTCACCGAGGGGCCGGTAGTACAGGCTGGAACGGTTGAGACCCAGCAGCCCGCATTGTTGCCGCAGGCTGAAGGTCGGGTCGTGAGGGTCAACGAGCATTTTCCTGACCCCCAATGCATGGCTGAAGACTTTTTTTTCAGCCAGTCCCGCTCGGCAATCAGTGGCCCAATCTGGCGGTGCAGCTCATCAATTTGCCCTTGTTGGCTCGCCTGCGTCTGCGCCTGTTTGCCAGAGAACGCGCCTGGAATTGCCGCCAGTGCCTGCTTCTTCCAAGTGTTGATCTGGGTAGCGTGAATTCCGTACTCCGCCGTCAGTTGGTTGCTGGTTTTCTGCTGACGGATCGCCTCCAGGGCGACTTTGGCCTTGAACTCGACCGTATGTCGTTTGCGTACTCCTGCCATATCGCACCTTGCCGTTCGCTGTGGCCTTCTATCTTAAAGGTCGGTCTAGAATATGGGGAGCACCATACCCTTCCATGATCAATACTTACACGATCCATGAAAACCTCCTCCAAGCCATGGACGGCGCCGCAGAGCGTTGTTCATGAATCGGCAAATGCCGTAACCGGAGCCGAGATCTCTGCCCTACCGGGTCGGCGTGACCGAGGCCCGACCCTCCTTGGTGCCCCCGCCCACCGCAGGAGCAACGGTAAGGGGATATGAATCCGTGCCGGCCAGACTCGCCCCGAATCCCCCGCACCGACACACTTGCGGGCGAGTCAATCCCGATCTCTGGATAGCTCGCCGCCCGCACCATACTCATCCTCCTGTTGCTCAAGAAAAGCTGAACAAAAAGCTTATTTCTTTAGTCAATAGTTAGTTTGGCCGTAAAGGAGATACAATGAAAATTGCGACCTCTTGGACAATGAACTCCGGTCCTGTTGCCGTTGCCAATGCTTATGAAGATCTAGTCGTGCAACTAGGCGCCACTCCGACTCTGCTCGTCTTGTCTTGCTCCGTCGTTCATAAGGTGGAAGAGATTTTATCCGTCTTACATTCTTGTGCCCCCCAAGTACCTCTACACGGAAGTACATCTTGCCTGGGAGTCATGACTCAGGCGGGAGCCCATACCCAAGATGGCTGCGGGTTAGCGATGTTTGGCATACTGGATCCCGAAGGCAGCTATGGAGTTGGTGCAGCGGTTATCGGTGAAAATCCTGGCGCGGCCGCCCAGCAAGCAATACAGGCCGCCCTGGATATGGCCGATTGCCCGGGCTCGGTGCCAGCCATGATCTGGATGACGGCGGCTCCCGGTTGTGAGGAGGCTTTGATTTCCGGGATTGCATCGATAGTAGGGGACGATGTCCCCATTACCGGCGGTAGTTCAGCGGATAATACGGTGACTGGTCAGTGGAAGCAGTTTACTCACGAAAATATATTTAGTAATGCAGTCATTGTTAGCGCCTTGTTTCCATCTACCGAGGTTATGTTCGCCTTTCATAGCGGGTATGAACCCACGGATGTTAAAGGAATCGTCACAAAAGCGGGTGGATTCGAGGCCACGGACGAAAAAGGATTTGCCACCAAAGCAAGTGGACGGACACTATTGGAAATCGACGGCCGACCGGCAGCGGTTGTTTATAACGAATGGAGCAAAGGACTCATATCGGATGTACTTGCCGACGGCGGTAATATTTTAGCACGGACAACTCTACATCCCTTGGGCCGTATTGCTGGCCATATCGGCAATGTCCCCTATTATCAACTTTCTCATCCCGATGCCGTAATAGAAAACGGCGCGTTATCTATTTTTACCAACGTCACCCCTGGCGATGAATTTGTACTGATGCAGGGCACTATCGATAGCCTTATATCCCGTGCCGGCCGTGTAGCGTCTTCTGCTCTAGAAACTTACTCAGCGCGCCCAAAGGATGTGGCCGGAGCATTGGTTGTTTATTGTGCAGGCTGCATGTTGACGGTGCAGAACCGCTTAAATGAAGTAGTTGAAAGTTTGCGTTCTGCATTGCCGAACACACCTTTTTTGGGAGTCTATACCTTCGGTGAGCAAGGCTGCTTTCTAGGCGGAGAAAATCGTCATGGAAATCTCATGATATCGGTATTGCTGTTCAGCAAGTAACCATTGTTACATTAATGAGTGCAAAATCCGAACAATTACTAGAAACACTTCTTGACTTGGAGCGCTCTCGTCAGCGCGAGCGTGACCTGCGTATTGAGTCGGAAACTCTTCTCGAAGGGCTACGAAGCATCACTGATGCCCAAGATACGGAAACGCTATTTCTGGCCCTTGTCAAAGTCCTTCATTCCGTTATCGACTTCAAGGATGCATTCATTCTGCAGGCACAAAACAGCCAAGAGATAGTATCGATCGCATCGACATCAGAGAAGATAAGGAGCACAACATGGCAATGTTTATCAGTTTTTAATCGGGTGTTGGCGGGACAGCCGGTAGCCACCTTCGATGTAGACCAAATACCGGAATGGGCTCAACAACCACCCACCGTGCGTGAAGATGTCAAATCAGCACTACATATAGGTTTGACGGGTAGCCAACGAGCAGCCATTCTTGTGGTAACTCATCCAAATCCCCGACATTTCGGTACGGCGCAGATTAAACAGGCTAAGCGCTTTGCCCCGCTTGCCTCACAGGCGCTATTAACCTTGGACCTGCAACGGGCTATCACGCAGCGCGACCGGTTTTTCCAATTATCCATGGATTTAATGGGCATTGTAAGCTTTGATGGTCATTTCAAGCAATTCAACACCGTTTGGGGAGATATATTGGGTTATAGCGACGACGCTCTTAGCAAAAAATCATTACTCGATTTTATCCATCCCGATGACCGGAGAAATTTTATCGAGACCTTGGATCAGTTGAAAAACACGGGCGCACAACTATTTATCGAGTGCCGCTTTCAATGCCGGACTAAAGGTTATCGCTGGTTATCTTGCAGTCTTGCCGACTATTCTGACGAGCGCCTGTGTTATATCGTTGCGCGGGATGTAACCGACCGAGTCATGGCTGAACAGAAATTGGCGCATGATGCATGTCATGATCCATTAACAGGCTTATATAATCGTGCAGAATTCATGAAACGCCTGAATTATGCACTTGCCTATGCCGCACGCCAACCCCGGTATGGGTTTGCCTTATTATATCTGGACTTGGATCGATTCAAAATAATTAACGACACCCTCGGTCACAATATTGGAGACGAACTTCTTAGGGAAGTCTCCAGGCACCTTCTGAATGCAGTACGCAAGGTAGATATCGTCGCCCGTCTTGGTGGCGATGAGTTTGTTATTCTTCTGATGGATATAACGATACCGGAAGAAGCTGAGCGTGTCGCACAAAACATACACAGCCTACTGACTCCTCCCGTGATTTTACAAAGTAACGCAATTAAAATTTCGGCAAGCATCGGTATTGCTCTAAGCACAATCAAGTATCAGGACGCAGCGGCCATGCTACACGATGCCGACACTGCCATGTATGCAGCCAAATCCAATGGAAAATCACAATATGTACTGTTTTATCCTGGAGTCCATGGATAAAGTAAAAGTAATTCGCTCCTGCCAATTTGCATGGCATGATCTTGCATGGAGGATTTGGGTATTGAGGTTTCGGCGGTAACGCTTTTCCCACCCTGCCCACAAGCGGAAAAAAGCAGGTGACCGATTGTCGAAATTTTCTTCCGGATTTGGAAAGCGGGCTGCCGGGTCGAGGCGTTGCAACTAACTGGGCACCTTGGAGCGATTGGAGCGAACCTTGGTGATGTATCTGATCATCGCCTGGCGGATCCTGTATCGGGTCACCGGGGACCGGGACTGCCCGCGAATCTGCCCTGTGACGTGGTGTTCGATCCCGAGGAATGGCAGGCCGCCTGGATCGTCGCCCACCGCACCAAACCACCGGCAATCCCGCCGCCCCTGGGGCCGATGGCGCGGCTGATCGCCGGCTTTGGGGGCTTTCTCGGGCGCAAACACGACGATCATCCTGTGGTCCTAAAGCGATTTAGGAAGACCTGTAGAAAGTGAGAGCGTTTGCCATGATTATGGGTTCTTCGAGAATTCTTGTGGAGCTGGCCGCTCAAGATGGATTTCGACCTACTGAACTGGCTGGCGGTTAGATTGGTACATTTTAAAATCAAGTAGTTATTTGCGATACATCAATTGCAAGCATCATTTATGAGACATCAAGCAACAGTTTCCACAAGAACCCTCGAAGAGCCTCGGCTAGGGCATGAAGCAAGGTAACTAATTACCGAAGATTCGATATAGACTACTCTGGTTTCATGCTTTTCAAGCTTCGTTGGCAGCGATTCCCGGTCTCTTTCCTAGTCTTTGATTAATAATGATTTTTTCTCGAAAATTTATCAGTGTTTAATAAAAAATATATTTATAAATCAGTTAGATGAGCAAAAGAGACCGGGAATCGCTGCTTCGTTGGTGAGGTCTCTGAGGAAGCTAACATTGAATTCAGCGGGCGCGGTACGCGATCCGCTGGAATGATTGGTTGGGATTGTTTTCGGCTTAAATGCCTTATCTTGTGAATGGATTTCAAATCACTGTGGTTTCGGGCCAATTCTGATTGTAATCACATTTAGTCTTTTTTCTTTAAAATCCCTACCAAATACTAATTTAGTATCAATATGCGATTGATTGAGGACGGTTGCTAATGTTTCCGTTGCCGGGGCAAGCTTTGGATAACTGTCACGGTCAATTGTAAGTACGACTCCAGGAGATGACTCTATAGCAATACCGGCTGGCGGGTCACCACTAGCAAGGCCAGCGGGATCGACCCTTTTCCAACCT
>JBATDL010000585.1:0-3955 GCA_049663445.1 Candidatus Competibacter sp. | reverse complement strand
CTCGGAAATCTGTCCGGCCCGATGACGAGCGGTCATTTCCAGAAACCGACCGGTCAACAGAAAGAATACGAACATCGTTACCGAGTCGTAGTAGACCTCGCCATCCCCTTGCCAGGTGTGCCAAATGCTGGCGACGAAGGCGGCGAGCACCGCCAGCGATACCGGTACGTCCATGCCGAGTTGCCGGCGGCGCACATCACGCCAGGCGGCACCGAAAAACGGCTGGGCGGAATAGGCCACCACCGGCACCGCCAAGACCAGGCAAATCCAGCGCAGAAAGTCGCGCATCCCGATTTCCATTCCCTGGTATTCACCTGCGTACAGACCCACCGCCAGCATCATCACCTGCATCGAACCCAGCCCGGCCACGGCCAGTCGCCGCAGGGCCACGGCGCGCTCGCGCTTCTGCAAGGCCTCCTGCCGGCTGGGATCGAAAGGATGTGCGATGTAGCCGATGGCGGCGATGGCTTCCAGGATTTGACTGAGCTTGATCTGGCGTTCGTCCCAGCACAGCCGGGCGCGGTGGGTGGAGTAATTGACCCGAAATTCCAGCACGCCGGGTAAGGCGTTGACATGGCGTTCGTTGAGCCAGACGCAGGCGGCGCAAACGATACCTTCCAGAATCAGCGCGGCCTCGCGGGTATGTTCGCCGTCGGCGCGAACGAAACTCTTCTGTAGATCCGGCCGGTCGTACAACTCCAAACCGCGCAACGACTCGGGAATAAGATCTTCCGGGCGGCGCGAGGGCGTGGTGCGATGGCGGTAGAAGTCGGTCAAACCAGCGGCCACGATGGCCTCCGCCACCGCCTCGCAGCCGTGGCAGCACATCGGCTGACGTTGACCATCGATCACCACGGCGTAAGGCGTACCCGGTGGCACCGGCAAACCACAATGAAAACAGGCGGTTCCGGTTCCGGTTGAGCCGCTTGGCGCCAGCGACTCGGCGGTTACGGACATCGGGGCAGCCATTCGGGTCGTTATGCGAGACAGGACGACGGGTGACGAAGCATCGGCGCGACTGGGCTAGCGATCCCGCACCTGAGTGTTAGCCTGGATTTCGTGCAACTCCTCTCCCTTGCGGATTTGCAGTACCAAATCCCAATGACCCGGAACCGGTAAGTTCACTTGGGCTTCATAGCGACCCGGCGTGGTTTCGGTCAGGCTAAAATCCACATCCAGCGTGCTGGTGGAGGGTCGCAGAAACCGCCCGTCCAGGGTCGCGCCGCTGACCGGATCGCCGTCGCGGGTTTGCACCGTGACCCGAAACAACGCGGGTTGGCCGACGATCGGCTCGTTCAACCAACCCTTGTGAACTTGCCAGCCGCGTTGCCGCTGGCGCTCGACCTGCTGCAAGTATTGGTTGTACAGCGATTCCTTCTTATGAAAGTCGCGCGCGATCACACCGGGAAACATTGAGGTGACCGTGTGCCGGTCGCCAGGCTCGGGAAACAACCAGTTCCACAGCGTGGAATTGAGTCCACGCTCGGCGACCGAAACGAACACCGAACCCGTCACCACCACGAAAATGAAGAAGCCAATGATCGCCGTCGGCCCCCAATGCAGACCCCGGCCAGCGGCGCGGGCACCGAGCAACATTCCGCAAGCCAGGGAAGCGAGCAGATAAATCCCCAGATGGATCGCGAATACATCGCCGCCCGGCCAGCGGATGATGCTGTACGGTACGTACAGACCCACGGTCACCAACGCCACCACGGCGGCGGCCTGCTTTACTTTCCAGCGCGCGAAACGGACCAGTCCGAGGTTGGCGCACACGATCAGCCCCGCGCCGACCGCGAGGCTGAGCAACAGATTGCTCATCGACCGCCTTCCGGGGTATAAAACGGCACTTGCCGCCGGATGGGCGCGGCCTTCACGCCCACCAAAGGTTCGATAATAAAGGTCACCTGATCACCGGGCGAACCGCTACCCGCGACCGGAGGGATCTGGACCCGCGCCAAGAGTTTGATGCGCTCCTGTGGTTCCAATGCAATCCGCTCCATGCCATCCATGTTCAGGCTCGCACCAGCCAGCCCCTCGATGCGGATGCCGAGGGTCATCGGCGCCGTGAGTTTGTTGTTCAGCTTGATTTCATAGCTGTTGCGAATGCTGCCATCCGACAACTCGGTGTACAGTGGCTGGCGAATTTGTTCCACCGTTCCAGAATAGGGCGCACGAGTCAGCACGCTCCAGATCAGAACGGTGGTCGCCGCCGTCAGGATCACACCATAGCCGATGGTCTTGGGTTTGAGCAGGCGTGTCTTCTTGCCGTTCAGCGCGTTCTCGGAGCTATAGAGCACCAAGCCGCGCGGCCATTTCAGATTGTCCATGATAGTGTCGCAGGCATCGACACACAGTGCGCAGGAAATACATTGGTATTGCAATCCCTTGCGAATATCGATACCCACGGGACAGACCTGAACGCAGTAGCCGCAATCGATGCAGTCGCCCACGCCTCGAGCCTGCCGCTCCTCGCGGGTTTTCAGGCCCTTGCCCAGCTTGGCCCGACCCTGGGTGCCCTCGCCCCGCCGCTCGTCGTAGGAGACGATCAGAGTATCGTGGTCGAACATGGCACTCTGAAACCGCGCGTAGGGGCACATGTAGGTACAAACCTGCTCGCGCGCTAGGCCGGCCATGACGAAGGTGGTCGTCGCCAAGAAGAAAGTGGTGAAATAGGCCGCATAGGGCGCGCTCCCCAGCAACATCTCGGTCACCAGCGTCGGCGCATCGACCCAGTACATGACAAAGGTCAAACCGGTCCAAAGCGAGATCAGTAGCCACAAGGCATATGTTCCCCCTCTCTTCAGCAGCTTTTCACGATTCCACGGTCCCTTGTCCAACCGCATCCGCGCCGGGCGTTCCCCCTGCACCCATTGCTCGACCATCATGAACAGGTCGGTCCACAAGGTCTGAAAGCAGAAATAGCCGCACCAAACCCGACCGGCGATGCCGGTCACGAAAAACAGCAGGATCGCGAAGATGATCAGCACCCCGGCCAGCCAGAAAATATCCTGTACCTGGATGACCAGATCGAAAATGTAGAAATGCCGCCCTGGCAAATCGTACAACACCGCTTGATTCGGCGCGTTCGGCCGTTCCCAGCGCAACCAGGGCAACAGATAATAAACGGCATACGCCAGAGCCAGAATCCCAGTCTTGAGATTGCGGAAGCGCCCCTTGACTGAGCGCGGATAGATTTGAATACGCTTCTGATAAAGCGGGGTGCTCTCTTCGGACATGGTCCACCCAACTGACGGTTGAAACGGCGCAAACGATGATGTTGGCCGCTTCCAAAGTCCAGCGTCATTGCGATCCATCAAACATGGCGGCTCGCAACGGTGCGAGAAAAAATCGGGATGCCGGTAAAAACCGGGGCCATAAACGCTTCACCCCCCAGCGCGGGGGGGTGAACTTCGACCGATCACTGCGTTATCGACCGCGATGCCTTACTGGGCGCCGCCCAACTGATGCACGTAAACCGCAAGCAACTTGATATCGGTCGGAGACAGGCGATCCTTCCACGCTGGCATGATACGGGTATTGTTTACACCCTTGGCGACGAAGTTCTTGATCGCCGCCTTTTTATCCTGCACGGACTTTTGCGCCGGGACATCGGCGATGGCCCAGATCTTGTCGGTCAGGTTGGCCGCGCCCTGCGACTGGAGACCCTTGGCGTCAGCACCGTGGCAGTAGTAGCAACCGCCGACCTGACCCTGAAAGATCGCCTGACCACGCTTGGACGCCTCGCTCGGCTGCGCCTCGTCCGACAGGGTCAGCACGTACTCGGCCACATCATCCAGTTGATCGGGTTTGAGCACGGCTCCGAACGCGGGCATAAAACCCTTGCGGCCCTGCACCAGAGTCTCGTGGATTTTGTCCATGCCGCCGCCCCACAACCAGTCGTCATCGGTCAGATTCGGATACATACCGACCACGCCCTGGCCGCCACGGCCGTGGC
>JBATDL010000584.1:0-2983 GCA_049663445.1 Candidatus Competibacter sp. | reverse complement strand
GAGCACCAGCACGGAGCCGGCGATCCCCAGTTCCACCATGGGTAGTTGTATACCCAGAAAGCCGAGGGCGCCGCCTGCCGCCATGGTTAGCACAAAAATCAGCGAGACCAGCCACAGGGCGCGACCGCCCCGTTGCGCCGCCCACAGTCCGACCGCCACCATCGCCAGAATGTGATCCAGACCACTGAATGGGTGCCCGAGACCGGTGGCGAAATCCATGTGCGGCAATCCCGATGTATGGGCATGGACGACGCTGCTCGTCGCCAGCAACATCAAGGCCATCCATCCACGTTTATCCAACAGTACTTGCATGTGTGCGCTCCCCCATGATGATAAATTGAAATAGCCAACAATCGTTTAAGTGTAATAAGCGTTCCCGAGGCAAAGATTTAAGAGACCATCGGCCGGCGGTTTATGCCGGGCGGCCCTCCACGCGATAGCGGGTCGGGCGATTCGGACGATTCAGTTCTTCAGCGTTGCCAGAAAAGCGATGATTTTGGCGCGCTCCTGGGGCTCCAGACCGGAGATCGTTTTGTTGGTGCCGGGCAGAAATTGATTGGGGTTGGCGAGATACCGGTCCAGATCCTGTTCGGTCCACACCCCGCCCGCCGTGGCCAGTGCGTGGGAATAGCCAAAACCCTTGGAGCTCCCTTTCGGTGCGCCGACGATGCCCCAGAGGTTGGGGCCGATTCGATAGGAATCGCCTTTTTCCAGGTTATGGCAGACCACGCATTGTCCGGCGGGTCCGTTCCAACCCATCGGCTTGCTGGCGTACTGGTAGCTTTCCTTGGCCGATGCCCCCGGAAACAGGGAGAAAAGACCGCCGCTGGGGTCGATCACCCATAACGATCCGCCTAGAACCAGCAAGGCGATGGTGATCGCCAGCAGAGGCTGCATTGGGATTCTTGACATCTCTGATCTCCTTCCGGTCACTCCTGAACTATAGTTCAATCCGATTATAGTGATAAGTTTCAGTAATATTCTTGAGTACGGGGCCGAACGAAGTCGCGACGCTGCATCACGAAGAAATATAGCTAAAGGAGGGTGCGGATGTGGAAAGACCGAAGACCATGCCGGGCGTCAACTGTTTTGCGTGTCTGCCGCGCGAGCGTAACGAATGGAGTGTCTTGAGTAGTGAAGAACTCAAGTTGCTGACGCAAGCGAAGAAGTGTCGAAAATATCATGCCGGCGAGTCGATCTTTGCGATCAGCGAACCCAGTTACGGTATTTATTGCATCGTTTCGGGCGGGGCGGCCATTCGCAAGATCGACGAGGCGGGTAACTCGGTGCTGCTTCACCTCGTCTATCCTGGCGAAACCCTGGGCTATCGCGGCGTGCTGCTCGACGAGGAACGCCGATTCAGCGCCGAAGCGCTGGGGCCGAGCAAGATTTGCTTCATCGACAGGCACACCGTCCAGATCCTGCTGGAAAGAAACCCGGTCTTGGGCCAGCAGTTTCTCCGCCGGGTGGTGACCGATGTGGACGACGCGCACGACAAGCTGGTACGGAACGCAACGCTTTCCAACCGCACCAAGTTTGTCCACCTGCTGCTGGCGTTGATGAACCGCCATGGGCGAACCACCACCGACGGCAGCCGGGTGATGGAGTTGCCGTTGTCGCGGCGCGACCTCGCCTCCATGATCGGCGCCCGGCATGAAACCCTGTCTCGAATCATCGGCCGGCTGGAGGAGGACGGCGTGGCCCGCTTTTCGGGACGCACCGTTTGCGTGAGCCATCCCACCTCGCTCCTGCATGAAATCAGGCCAACACTGCTGGATTAGGGCGCCGTGAGGGCGGCCAAAAAAACTCGTAAAAATTGATGATCGTCAAGCGGTCGGATGTTCTCCCTGCTAAATCTTTATAAATGGCTAAATTTGCGGGGGAAAACGGGTGATGAATGTTGTCAGCGATACCGATCTTGACCGCGCCGTCCAGGATCCCGACGGCTACGAGGGTGCGCTCGGTGGGCTTACCCGTCGCCAATTTCTGACTTACTGCACCGGCGTCGCCGCGACCTTGGGGCTATCGTCGCTGATGGGGCCGCGCATCGCGGCGGCCGCCACCGCCGCAGCCCGACCGCCGGTCATCTGGTTGTCGGCGCAGGAATGCACCGGTTGCACCGAGTCGCTGCTGCGCGCCTACCATCCGACGCTGGAAACCCTGATCCTCGACATGATCTCGCTGGATTATCACGAGGCCCTGTGCGCGGGCGCCGGCCATCAGGCCGAAGCGTACAAAGCCAAGTCGATGAAGGAGAACTGGGGCAAGTTCGTGTTGGTGGTGGACGGCTCGATTCCGACCAAGGACGGCGGCGTCTACTGCATGGTCGCCGGCAAGCCGATCCTGGAAACGGTCCGGGAAGCGGCTGAGGGCGCGGCGGCGATCATCGCTATCGGCTCCTGCGCCTCCTGGGGGGGCATTCCGTCGAGTGATCCCAATCCGACTCACGCCAAGCCGGTGCACGAAGTGCTGCCCGGCAAAACCGTGATCAACATTCCCGGTTGTCCACCCAATCCCTACAACTTCCTGTCCACCGTGCTGTATCTGCTGACCTTCGGCAAGCCGCCGGGACTGGACATTAAGAATCGGCCGAAATTCGCCTACGGCCGGCTGATCCACGAAAACTGCGAGCGGCGCCCGCACTTTGACGCGGGACGCTTCGCCCTGGAATACGGCGATTTTGGCCACCGTCAGGGTTGGTGCCTGTACAAGCTGGGTTGCAAGGGACCGGAGACCCACGCCAATTGTCCGGCCATTGGTTTCGGCGATGTCGGCGAGGGCAACTGGCCGGTGGGCATCGGTCATCCCTGCTTCGGTTGTACCGAGGAGGGCGTGGGGTTCACCAAACCGCTCCATGCGCTGGCGAAGGTCAAAACTTTTACGCCGCCGACCGCCTTTCCGGTGGTGAACGCGCCCAAGGGCAAGGGCATCACGCCGGCGGCAGCGGCGGTCGTGGCCGGCGTTGCCGGACTGGGGGTGGGCG
>JBATDL010000583.1:0-2289 GCA_049663445.1 Candidatus Competibacter sp. | reverse complement strand
GCGTTGTGCCCATCGCAGCAGCGCTAGTACGTCGGCGGGCAGCACCGCTTCGGTATCGAGCACCGCCTGCGCCGGCCGCAGCGCGGCGGAGTCCAGCGCGGTATCAGCGCCGATTTCGAGCAAAAAGCCGACGACGTGACGCCGCCCGAACGGTACCCGCACCCGCAAGCCCGGTTGCAGGGCAGCCAGGTCGCAGCCCGGTGGTGGCAGGTAATCGAAAACCCGATCCAGAGGCGAGGGGACGGCGATCCGCAAAATGAGGCCGGGCACGGCGCGGACCCGTCAGGCGCCGAACAGGCCGGCGCGCAGCCCCTCGAACATGAACTGAACGGCTAGTGCCGCCAGGATGACGCCCAACAGGCGGTCGATCACGTTGGCGCCGGTTTCGCCGAACAGCTTCATCAACAGCGGGGCCAGCAGCAGGGTCAACAAGGTCAGCAGCAGCACCGCCAGTAGCACACCCAGCACGGCCAGAAACAGCAGGGGCTGTTTCCCCGAGGGTATGCCGCTGATGGTGAGCAGAATGGTGGTCAGCGTGCCGGGGCCAGCCAGCAGGGGAAACGCCAGTGGAAACACCGAAATGTCGTCCTTGTACTGTGCCTCCTCCTGTTCCCGCACCGTCGCCGACCGCAGGCCGGAAGGCCGGGCGAACACCATATCGATCGCTAGCAGGAACAGCAGGATGCCGCCGCTGACCCGGAACGCCGCCAGGCTGATACCGAGGAAGCGTAGCAGGGCATCGCCAGTGAACACGAAAAACAGGCAGATGAGAGTGGCGATCAAGGTGCCCTTGAGTGCCATGCGCCGGCGATAATGATCGCTGCCGCCGCGAGTCAGCGCCGAAAACATTGGCGCGATGCCAATCGGGTCGATCACGACCAGAAAGGTCACGAAAATAGTGACGAGCTGTTCCAGCATGGTGGACGCCGGGGCTGCGGCGTCAGCCGGCTACGGCATGGTTGCGTGTCCCGGCCTTCATCCTCCGGCCCGGAAAGCGCCGAGTGTGCCGCCCTGGCCGTACACGAATACAATGTTGCCCGCCGCGACGGGTGGGGCAATGATACCTTTGCTCGCGGCTCGAATCCGGCCGACGATCCGACCGCTATCCTTGTTTAGCCAGTGCAGATAGCCCTCGTAATCGCCGACGACTACATAATCGGTGGTGGCGGCCGGGGCGGACAGCCGGCGACCGCTCAGTTCGGACTGTTTCCAGAGCGTGCCGCCGTTGCTGCGGTCCAGCGCCAGCACCGCGTCGGTATCGTCGCTGAGATAAACCTGCCGGGCATCCACGTCGAGTCCGGCATAGCTGGACAGGTTGCGGGTCCATAGCAGGTTGCCGTCGCGCATGTTGAGTGCGGCCACATTGCCGCGATAGGCCGCCAGATACAGGGTGTCGTCGAACACCTTGGGTTCGGAATCGATATCGATCAACCGTTCGATCTCGGTGCGACCGCGTGGTGGCGCGATGGTCTTCTCGGTGATGGGCAGCCCCTTGTCCAGGGACAGCACCAGCAGCTTACCGGTGTCCAGCCCGGCGATGATCAGGTTGCCGGTCACCAGCGGCGGCGCGCTGCCGCGCAGACTGAGCGCCGGTACGGTGTGGGTGTACACCCAGCGCCGTTCCCCGGTGCGGGCGTCGAGACCGGTGAATTTGCCGTCAATGCTACGCACGACCACTAGGCCATTGCCGGCGCGCGGCGGGGCCAGCACTTCGCTTGAAACCTGGGAACGCCAGGCTTCCTGGCCGTCTTCCTGGCGCAGCGCGACGACTTGACCCTTGTCCGTGCCGAACAATACCAGGCCATCCCGGCTGACGCCCACGCCGCCAGAAATTGGCAGTCGGGTCGTGATTTCCCACAGCCGCTGTCCGTTGACGGCATCCAGCGCCACCACCGTGCCGTCGTGGCTGGCCGCGTAGATCCGGCCGTCCAGCAACGCTGGGGTCAACCGGATAAATTGCCTCTCTGTGCCAGAGCCGACTTGGGTTTCCCAGAGTTGTTGCACGTTGATCGGCTGGGCGACGGGAATCAGTTCAGCCGGTGGGATCGAGTTGTCGGAGCCGCCGAACCAGCTACAGCCGGCGCTCAGGATGAGGAGCAGTAACGGGACTATGCGGCGGAGCATGGGATTATTGACCTGATGCGGGAGCGGGTGAAGTCGGCGCGGACTCCGTCTCTTTATCAACGGCGGTCGCGGCGGGTTCGGCCGGAACGGCGGGTTCAGCCGGCGAGGCCATGGGTTCGACCGGAGCGGCGGGTTCGGCTTGGGTGGTAGGCGTTGGAGCTGGAG
>JBATDL010000582.1:0-3471 GCA_049663445.1 Candidatus Competibacter sp. | reverse complement strand
GAACCCACTCGCACTGCCGGACAGCGCGCCCAGCATGGCCAATCCCACCAGCACCAGCCACCCGCCCCAGCCGAACAGGACACCCCGTTCGGAGGCGCCCCGCCGACCGAATTCGACCAGTGGCAGGAACGACGACGCCAGCACCGCCAGTCGCAGGCTCTGAAACGCCGGCGAATCCACCTGGCTCAGCACCAGCAAATCCAGCCATTCGTTCAGACCATGCAGAAACCCGAATGCCGCCAGCCACCGCCACGGCAAAATATTGTCCCGGCTGCCGGGCGTGGCGGCCATCGTTCCCAGCAATACGAACGACAGGCCGTAGAGGAAAAAAACGTAGTCCAGGTTGGCGGAAAATACATTCATCGATTCTTCCTGCGCTGCATAGCAGCAAAAGCTATACCCCACAGTCGCGGTCTGGCTACCGGGCGATCCGGTGCGTTTGGTCTTAAACCGGTAGTTCCAGATAGAACGTCGCACCCTGACCCGGCGTACTCTCGGCCCAGACCCGCCCGCCCATCCGCTGCATCGCCTTGCGCGTCAGCGCCAGCCCGACCCCGGTGCCCGGATAGTCTTCCACTCGGTTAAGCTGCTGAAAAATATCGAAAATCCGGTCATGGAACTTCATATTGAAACCGATGCCATTATCTCGAACCCACAGCATCACCTGCTCTCCCTCGGCGCGACCCCCGATCTCGACCACC
This sequence comes from Candidatus Competibacter sp., assembly GCA_049663445.1. Taxonomy (GTDB): domain Bacteria; phylum Pseudomonadota; class Gammaproteobacteria; order Competibacterales; family Competibacteraceae; genus Competibacter. Next base: position 2,770 of record JBATDL010000582.1, on the reverse strand, counting down.
GGTGGTTGGGAACCGGCGGCAAATTTCAGGGCGTTCTCCAGCAGGTTGCGCAACACGATCACCAGCCCGTCTCGATCGGCGCGAACGGCGCGCAGCGGGAGGTCGAGCCGTACTTCGACCCGGTATTGCTGGATTTCCTCGCTTCGCTCGGCCAGCACGCCCTGGACCAGCACAGCCACATCCAGCACGGCACTGTTCAGCTTACGCCGCTCCATGCGCGAGTAGGCGAGCAGATCTTCGATCAGCTCGCCCATCCTCTGCGCGCCGAGGCGGATATTGCGGATGAAGGTCAGCCCCTCCTCGTCCAGCGTGCCGCTGTAACCTTCCTCCAGCAACTGGCTGTAACCGTCGATGCCGCGCAGCGGCGCTTTCAAATCGTGCGAGACCGAGTAGGCGAAAATCTCCAGTTCCCGATTAGCGGCAGTCAGTTGGGCAGTACGCTGCCGCACCCGGTTTTCCAGCTCGGCGTTGACGCCACGAATTTGGTTCTCGGCGTGCTTGCGGTCAGTAATGTCCATTATAAAACCGTGCCAGAGCGTGCCACCGTCGGGCAAGCGCTCGGGCACGGAGCGCCCTTCGATCCATATTTCTCCCTCGACCGGATGCAGGACACGGAATTCATCGTGCCATAGGGTCAGGGTTCGGGCCGACTCGGCGATGAGCTCATTGAGATGCCCGAGATCGTCTGGATGGATCATGGCCCAAAGAGGCGCCGCGCCCCGTGCCAACTCCTCCGGCGCGAGACCATAGAGGTCCTGGATAACCGGGCTGGCATAGGGAAAACAGGCGGAACCATCCGGCTTTAGTTGAAAGGAACAGATCACGCCAGGCACTGTGGCGGCAATTTTGGCCAATTGCTCTTGCAACCGGACCTGCTCCCGCATCGTCACTTCCGCCTGCTTGCGTTTGGTGATGTCCTGGCAAAACGCGATGAAGCGGTCGTCGCTCAACCGCACTGCCTCGACCGACATCCAAACCGGCGAACCCTCTTTCCGGCGGAGCGGCATCTCGCCGCTGGCGTTCCCCCGTTCGACCACGGCGGCAAAATGCTGCTGGCCCGCCTCCAGCGATTCCGGCGCCAGCATGTCGGGAATCGATAAGTCGAGGAGTTCAGTTTCGGTGTAGCCCAACATCCGGGCAGCGGCTGAGTTCACTTCGACATAGCGGCCGGCGCGATCCGCAATGAAGACTCCCAACGGCGCGCGTTCGACATAGCAACGAAATTTCTCTTCGCTTTCCTTGAGCGCCGCTCCCACTGTCCGCCGCTCGATCTGGTGGGACAGCAGCATCCCCATCAGCACCGTCGCGGCCGGATACACCAGCAATACCGGCAGGCTGATTTTACTCAACACGTCCAGCGCGGCGGGCCAAGGCAAAGTCAGCATGCACAACAGCATCACAACGTGCACCACCACGCCGAATATATACAGCTCGGGCCAGTCGAGTTTTTTCCGCGTCCTGCGTCGCCCATATCGCCACGCCACACCCAAGCCAGCGGTGACGACAATCACGGTCACCCCCATCCAGGCCCCAAGCCCACCCTGATAAATTTGAAACAGACCACTAATGACAACGGCGACGCCGGTGGTCAGCGGTCCGAAAAACAAACCGGACACGCTCAGCAGCACCGAGCGGGCATCGAAAATCGCGCCGGACATCAGCACCCATGAACTGAGCATCAGGGCCATGCCGATCAAGCCCACCACCACGCCGGCCAGTACCTGTTTAAAACCGGTGTCCGACTTTTCCGAGTCTGGGAAAATCGCGTCGTACACGACGCCCAGCGCCAGTAGCAGGGCGGCGTTGCCGATCAACCCGATGAGTGCGGCGTGACTCATGGTTTCCTTCCCTTCCAGGCGTCCCGACGGACGCCGTCCGAGATATTTGGATCGTCGCGGATACAGGGGCGCGGCGCGCTAACGGGCTGACAGATTATCATGATAATCACCTGGATAACGCCTCGAACGGCGACCGGGCGAAATCGGAATTGGAAAGGATATGGAGAAGAGTTGGAGGGCTGGCGGCCCCAGACGCGGGGACCACGACGGCAGCGCGGTCCCCGCCTACATGCACAGCTTCCAGGCGGCAAAGAACACCACCATCATGTCGGGACCGCGATAGGCGACGAACGCCAGCAGCGCGACCAGCGCCATCAGGCCGATAGCGAGCGCACGGGAGAAGGACAGCGGCTTGCGCATCGCCGTCAGGCCGTCGCGGTGGCCGGGCGCACCGCCTGTTCGCGGATCGGCCAGTTGAGCAGGGCGGCGGCGAGGCTCAAACCGATGGCGATGATCCAGACCACGCGGTAGGAACCGGTCGCATCGTACAGATAGCCGCCGAGCCAGCCGCCGAGAAACGCGCCGACCTGATGGAACAGGAACACGATGCCGCCGAGCATCGACATATTCCCGACGCCGAACACCGTCGCGACCGTGCCGTTGGTTAGCGGCACCGTGCTCAGCCAGAGCAGACCCATCACCATGCCGAAGGTATAGGCGCTCCAGGCCGTGACCGGCAGCAGGATAAACACGGTAATCACCGCCGCCCGCGTCAGATAGATCCCGGTCAGCAGCATCGGCTTGCGGAATTTGCCGCCGCCCAGTCCGGCCAGGTAGGAACCGAAAATATTGAACAACCCGATCAGGGCGAGCACGGTGGTGCCCACCAGCGGGGACAGGCCCCGATCCATCAGAAAAGCGGGAATGTGGGTGGCGATGAAGACCACCTGGAAGCCGCACACGAAAAAGCCCAGCGACAGCAGCCAGAACCC